>JALYNX010000222.1 GCA_030772935.1 Actinomycetota bacterium
GTCGTGATGTGACCACCCAGCATCAATGACCTGCTCCAGGGCGTCGAGAGCGCGATCCGGCTGGCCCACCTCGGCGATGGCACCAGCCGCGTAATACGGCATCGGACTATGGGTGATAGACAGGGCATTCTCCGCAAACACCAAGCCCTCGCCCACCCGGCCCAAGGCGACCAGCGCCGCCGCCCCGTCACCCAGGGCCCGAGGGTCCTCAGGCACCAGACGAAGGTGATAGTCGACCAAGTCGCTCACCCTCCGTTGCATAGCCAGCGAGCGCTCCTCCTCCCCAATCGCCCGCAACATCTTCGCCAGAAGGGCAGTGGCGTGGAAGTCCTCGGGACGGATCTGGACCGCTTGGGTGAACATCGCGGCTGCCCCTCTCATGTCCCCGGAGCAGAACAACGTTCGCCCATACAGATAACTGCTCTCGAAACGACCACCCGGCAGGGAGAGCGCACGTTGGAACGCCTCCGTCGCCTCCTGATATCGGCAGGCAGCGCCCAGTGCAAAGCCGAGAGCGGCATTGGTCTCGGCCATTGAAGAGTCAACGGCCACTGCCCGGCGGCCGTAGGCCTCGGCGGCGGCCAACGTCTCGGGATGAGATTCGTAGTACAGGTGCAGGAAGGAACAGGCGTCGGCCAGGCCGGCGAAGGCCAGGCAATAGTTGGGAGCGATTCGAGCCGCCTCCTGGAACAGCGCGATCGCCCGCTTGGTTTCCTCCATCCCTCCTCGGTAGAAATGATGGCGGCCGCGGAGATACATGTCATAGGCCTCCGCCCCGGGGCCGATGGTCCGCTTGGCATCTCCGGGCTCGAGCCGAGACCTCAATGCATGGACCGCCGACGAGGCGATCTCCTCCTGGATGGCGAAAATGTCGTCGAGGGTCCGGTCGTAGGTATCGGTCCAGATCTGGAACCCGTCGAGGACATCGGTCAAGCCAACTGTGATCCGGACCCGGTCCTCCTGACGGCGGACACTGCCCTCCAACACCGACGTCACACCGAGCTCGGATCCGATGCGGCGCACGTCGAGAGGGCTGGACCTGTAGGCGAATGAGGACCCACGCGATGCCACCCGCACTCCTTCGAGCCGGGACAGCATCCTGATCACTTCGACTGCCACCCCGTCCCCGAAATAGGCCTGGTCCTGGCCCGGGGAAAGGTCGGTGAAGGGAAGCACGGCCACCGAGGAGGCGGTGGGCCGGCCGAGAAGCCCCGAAGGGGCGGTCAGCACGACCGCCGGAACCAATGCCCGGTCGTGGACCAGGATCCGCTCCTCGAGCTCCGCAAGTTGCGGGGTCGGTTCCAGACCCAGCTCATCGCCGAGAATCCGGGCGTGACGTTGATAAACGCCGAGGGCGTCGGCGTGGCGGCCACCTCTATAGAGGGCGGTCATCAGCGCCGCCACGAGACGTTCTCGAAGCGGGTACTCGGCCACCAATCGATCGAGACGCTCTGCGGCCTCGGTGTGTTTTCCCAAGTCGAGATCGACCTCGGCGAGGTCTTCCTCAACCGAGACACACATCTCCACTAGTCGGCGGGTCTCGTCGGCCACGAACACGACATCGTCGAGACCCTGGAGTGGGCGGCCCCGGAATAGTGCCAGGGCATCGGTCAGCAATGGCTCGGCATCAGCGGCCCGGCCATCGACCATTGCGGCTCGGGCCTGGGCCACCAGGATGTCGAGTAGGGCGACATCTGTCCCCACTGCCAGACGGTACCCGGGCCCTTCGGTCACCACGGCACCCTCCCCGAGATGGCCCCGCAGCTCCCAAACGTACTTCTGCAGGCTCTTGCGGGCGCTGGCCGGCGGGTCGCCCGCCCACAACTCCTCGATCATCACATCGACGGGCACCACTCTGGGCGCCGCCATCGCGAGACGGGTGGCCATGAGCCGCGCCTTTGGCGGGATGTCGGCATCGATCCCGTCGACCTCGACCCGAACCGGGCCCAGGAGAAGTATGCGCGGGTCAGACGCCAGCATGATTCCGAATTCAACCACTGCCAGGGCCTGCCCATGTCCGATATCTACCGGCCGTCTACCGGAACGAAACCGGGATGGGAAATAGTCGGTATGTCATGAGTCGGCCCAAGAAGGGGTCCGACCGAAGGAAGGGGTTCAGAAATGACCTACGCAAACCCGGAGGCGCTCGTCGAGACCGACTGGCTCGCCGATCATCTCGGCGATGACGGGATCGCCATCATCGAGGTCGACGAGGACACCAGTGCGTACGCACTCAACCACATCCCAGGAGCGGTCTCGCTCAATTGGAAGACCGAGCTCGCAGCCGCGCCGCGTCGTGACTTTGTCGACGGGTCCGCGCTCGCCTCATTGCTCGCCTCCAAAGGGGTCTCCAACAGCCAACGGATCATCCTCTACGGAGGAAACAACAACTGGTTCGCAGCCTACGCCTATTGGCTGTTCCGCTACCGGGGCTTCGACAACGTGAGCCTGCTCAACGGGGGGCGGATGAAATGGGAGTTGGAGGGCAAGGCGACCACAACGATGACCTCTGTCCTCACCCCCGGCACCTTCACTTCGAATGGCGATCATCCCGAGCTCCGAGCTTTCCGCGACGACGTAGTGGCCAGAGCCGAGGCCGGCACCGGCGCCCTGGTCGACGTGCGCTCGCCTGCAGAGTTCAGCGGGGAGACCCTCGCCCCGCCCCACCTTCCCACGGAGCAGCCGTATGTGCCCGGTCACGTCCCTGGTGCGTCCAACATCCCCTGGTCGAAGGCAGCCAAAGAGGACGGCAGCTTCAAGACCACCGAAGAGCTGACTCGAATCTACGAGGAGGCTGGGATCAACCCCGACCAGAAAGTGATCACCTACTGCCGGATCGGCGAGCGGTCGTCACACACCTGGTTCGTGCTGACCCAACTTCTCGGTTTCCCGAATGTCGCCAACTACGACGGCTCGTGGACCGAGTATGGGAGTCTGGTCAACGTGCCGGTGGCCCTCGGCCCCGCTACCTGACCGACAAGTCCTCGCGATTGAGAGATGCC
>JALYNX010000223.1 GCA_030772935.1 Actinomycetota bacterium
TCGATCTGAGCCAGGCGAACCTCCCGCCTGGGACCCGGTTGCAACTCGGGTCAGCAGTCGTCGAGGCCAGTGAGATTCCGCATCGAGGCTGTGTCAAGTTCTCGGGGCGGTTCGGCGCCGATGCTCTCCGGTTTGTGAACACCGGACCGGGGCGTGATCTGTCGTTTCGCGGGGTCAACACCCGGGTGGTAGTGCCGGGCATCGTTCGTCTGGGCGATCAGATCACCAAACTCTGAACGCAACCTCGATCCATTCCAGACGTAGAAGGGGACCCGCAAGCGGGCCCCCTTCAATCAATCAATTCTGGTCTAGTTGAGACCGGAGCTGACCTCGCTGAAGGTCTCGGAGACCTCCCGACCGGCGATCTGCACGGCCACGAGTGCGACAATGGCAATCAGCACCACGAGGAGTGCGTACTCAACCATTGAGGCGCCCTTCTCGGACTGAATCCAACTTGTTACCTTGGTCCACAGAGCAAGCATTAAACCCCTCCTTGTCTCGGATTACTGGCTTGCAGTACTTATGGGCAAGTTAGCCCATGGGGGTTCTGGGACAATGGGTCCACAGAACCATCAAGTCTCAGTTTCCCGCCTCGACGAGGCTGGAACTGATATCGGAGTAGGTCTCCGAAAGCTCGGTGCCGGCGATTGCGACTGCGGCCAGCGCAACCAAGGCGATCATCACGACCAGGAGGGCGTATTCGACCATTGAGGCGCCCTTCTCCTGTTTGGTGACTAACCAGATGACCTTGTAGAACATGGTTTTCTCCTACCGATTCAAATCCTGCGATCAGGTTACGTCCCCATTGCCATAGCGCTCATGGGCCTAACGACTCATATGCCTATTGGGGCCGGGCGATCCCCAAGCGGATCGCCTCGATCGCTGCTTGGGTTCGGTCGCTGACAGCGAGCTTCTGGAAGATGGAAGCGAGGTGGTTCTTGACTGTCTTTTGGGAGATGTAGAGACGGTCAGCCAGCTCGTCCGTTGCGGAAACCCCCACAGCGAGCAGGCGGAGGATCTCTTTCTCACGCTCGGTTAGCGAGGCGGCTCCGGGATCGAGCACTGCCTGGCTGTAGCCCTCGAGAACCACGTCACGCTCATGGTCTTCGAGCTCGATGAGATTCTTGCCATCGGCAACGGCGCGTACCGCAGCGGCGAGGGTCAGCAGCGGCACTCCTTTGGAGAAAAACCCTCTGGCGCCGGCAGCGACGGCCCGTGCCTTTTGGTCGTCTGAGGCGTACATCGAAACCACGATGGCGTGGGTTCGCTTGCCCAAAGCGGCGATGGTGGTGATCCCATCGCCACCAGGCATTTCGATGTCGACGATCGAGACCTCTGCGGGCTGAGCGGTCAGCGCCTCGTCGAGGGCGGGTCCGGAGTCGACAACCCCGACAACTCTGGCATCGGGAAGAGAATCGAGGGCTTGGCTCAAGCCTTCGGCGAACAGTTTGTGGTCGTCGGCGATCATCACGCGGATCATCGGCTGCCCCATTCGATAGTCACAGTCGTCCCTACCCCTTCACTTGATTCGAAATCTATGGTCGCTCCTAATTTGTCGGCACGTTCGCGCATTCCCACAAGCCCAAAATGCCCCTCGGGCTCATATTCGGGGTCGAAGCCGACACCGTTGTCCCGGATCTGACAATTGCCCCAATCCCGGTGGATCCGGCCGGAAACCACGATATTGGAGGCGGAGGAATGTTTGTGGGCATTGCGCACCGCCTCGGTGACGATCGAGGTGAGATCGGCGATCAGTGCCGGCCGGGGAGGCCGTCTCTCGTCGATATCCACCACGATCACCGGGCTTCCGTTGAATCCCGACGTCGCCTGGAGGACTCGGGCGGTGAGGGTGGGCCCCGGGGTGCTCCTGAGATCGGCCACTTTTGCCCTTACGTCTTCTACCAATTTGGTGACATTGGATCGAAGGACCTTCAAGTCGGCCACCAATGCGACATCTTCCGCCTTCTGCATGGCCGCCAGGTCGAGGGAAAGACCCAAAGAGGCCAAAGAAGGCCCGATTTCATCGTGCATCTCGCGGGCCAAACGGAGTCGTTCCTCGGCCACGGCGGAGCCGGCGATGTCCTGGAGCAGTTGGAGATTGGCAAAAGCGATGCCCAGGGGCCGGAGATAGGCCTCGACCGCCGCCCGATCGTCGTCTGCCAGGGGCTGTGGAGTGACCAATTCCATCATTCCCACCGATGAATCGGAGGTCTTGATCGGGATTTGGTTCACCTGGCCATTGGAGTCGGGCACACCGCGCGCCGCCAGCACTACCAGCCCGTTGTCGCCCTCGATAGCCAATTTTCCGGCCGAGCCGGGAAGTCTGGTGAGCACCGTATCCAGAGTCTCGGCGCCCACCTCGACGGCATTGAGGCGCCCGGCTGACACGTCCTGTGAGAGCCGGACCAAGATTTCATGGATTTCCTGGAGGTTCTCGAGGCTTTGGGTTGCCGACTCCTTCTCCACCGCCAGTTCCGCCGCCTGCTGATGGATGTCTTCGAGAAGCTTGCGGATCACCCCCACCAACAGCACGAAAACCAGATAGAGGGCCATCGCCGGCGCAGCATCTACCAGTTCCAGGGTCGGGGTTGAGAGCGTGACGAGCGCGAGGAGGCCGGCGGAGAGCAGCGCGGTCATCAGCCCACTGCGGATTCCTCCATACAGCGTGGCGAAAATCGGGGGGCCCATGGACAGCAGCAAATAGGGGCTGGACGGTCCTCCGGTCAGAGTGATGGCGACGACGGTGAG
>JALYNX010000224.1 GCA_030772935.1 Actinomycetota bacterium
GCTCGGAACCGGCATCAGTCGAAGCAATGGGTTTCGCCCGATGTCCGGGCACTTCGACATGCCGGCGCCCTCCAGGGCCAAAGCATTTAGGAAGAACTCCTGAAGGTGGGTGCTCTAGGCCTGGCTCAGAACTTGCGATGAGGCGCCCAACACCCGGTCCTCGATGACTTCGGGGGGGCCGGCGGATGCGAAGAGATGACCCTGGGCACGGTCACAGCCGAGCGTCATCAATTCGGCGAGTTGGGATTGGGTCTCGACTCCTTCGGCTACGACCCCCATCTCCAAGGCATGGGAGAGATCGATGATCGAGGCGACAATCGCTTGCTCGGTGAGCCCGAGGGCGAGCTTCTGAATGAATGATCGATCGATCTTCACGAAGTCCAACGGGAACTGCCGAAGATAGGACAGGGACGAGTAACCGGTTCCGAAGTCGTCGAGGCCGACCTTTACTCCGGCATCCCGCAGGAGCTTCAACCCGGTCATCGCCGAGTTCGACGCCTCCATGAGCACCCGCTCGGTGACTTCGATCTGCAAAGCAGCTGTGGGCAGGTTGTGGGCGGCCAAGTCGTCGAGAACCGATTGTGCGAAGCCGGGATCGGCGAGATGTCTGGCAGTGAGGTTGATCGCGATGTCGGTGAAATCGCTTCCCGCGAACAACTTGCGCCACATCGACGCTTGGTCGATCGTCTGTCGGAGTACCCAGTCGTCGATCCCGGCCAACAGCCCGGTTTCCTCGGCGACTCCGATGAATGACTCTGCCGCGATCAGATTGGTCCGCTCCGGGTCCCACACCCGAACCAAGGCTTCCGCGGCAACGGTGTTGCCGCTGCGGAGGTCGACGATCGGTTGGTAGCTGACCCGCAGACGATTCTCGTCGATGGCTCGGCGGAGCATCCTCTCGGTTCCCAAGCGGCCGACAGCCCTCGTGCGCAGGTCTTCGTCGAAGACCTCGGCTCGATCCCGGCCTCGGTCCTTGGCCCGATAGAGCGCCATGTCGGCTTCCTGGAGCAGACCCTCCGCGCTGTGCTGAGGATCAGTGGTCACCGCGATCCCGACACTGGTGGTGCAGATGAACCTCTCGTCACCCACCAGAAACGGGATGCGGCCCGCCTCGATGATGCGGGTGCCCAACGCCACTGCCCTCTCCGGCGTCGGCATACCCTCGACCACGATGGCGAACTCGTCCCCGCCCCATCGGGCCAACGTGTCCTGGGGCCTGAGAAATGCATTGAGCCGCTCGGCCATTTTCAGCAGGACGGCGTCGCCAATGAGATGTCCCACCGAATCGTTGATCAGTTTGAACCGATCGAGGTCTAAGAAGAGCACCGCGACCATGCCGTCATTTCGCTCCAGGCGGCGCAATGCCTGTTGCAAGCGGTCCATGAAAACAGCGCGGTTGGCGGTGCCGGTGAGCACATCCGTGGTTGCCTGACGCTCCAATTCGATCTCGGACTGCTTGCGTTCTCCGATGTCGCGGATCGCCGAGACGACGAGCTGCTCATCGTCGGCGTCGACCAAGGTGGACACAGCCTCGGTCCATCGGTACATGCCATTGGAACATCGGAACCGATAGACGGTGGTGATCGCGCTGAGCGGATCCTGGGAAGCGTCATGGCGCGCCTGATCGAGGAGGGCTGCGTCGTCCGGGTGGACGAATGCATCCTGATGCCGACCCACGAGATAGTCGGGTTTCCAGCCGAAAAGGTGAAAGCTCGCCGGTGAGACGAACCGGTAAACCCCGTGGATGGTGGTCACGGTGGCGAGGTCCGGCGATTCCTGTTCGATGAGGTGCTGAAGCGATCGAATGATCGCAGCTTCTGCCGGGGTTGTTTTCATCCGTTGCTCCCTCTGGCCGCTTCCGGGGCATGCCCGCCGTGGGCGCTACCAGGGTTTGGAGCAACGCGAAAAAACTTCGCTAAGCCGCCCGACAGCGGGCGACTGGGGATAACTCTAGCCAGAATGCCGCAATCAACAAGGCTTAAGGGTGGGTCCCGGTACCCAATTATGGGGTCCAAATCGGTGGGTGTACGGTTAGGTACGCAGACATTCAACATCCCAACCATGGCGAGCGGGCCTCGGTCGGGTTCGGGAGCGATACCCCAGTCCCTGGTAGCGCCAATTCAGTAGGCACGACATGCCTGAAAGGGCTGATGGTGAGCGTTTCGGGTGACCGGCGGACACGGATAATCGCACTTCTCGCCGGCGGAAACACGGAGTCGGTGACGACTCGCCTCTGTCAGGTTTGCGCCGAGGTGAGTGGCATGAGCGGCGCGGGAATCATGCTCATGTCGGAGGATTCTCCTCGGAGCCGGGTTTGTTCGACGGACGGGGTTTGTGATCTCATCGAGCAACTCCAAATAACGCTCGGGGAAGGGCCTAGCGTGGACGCCCACCACCATCAACGGCCTGTTTTGGAGCCCGATCTCGCCCTTCCCTTAAACCCCCGTTGGCTCGCCTTTGCCGGGCCCACACTCGACGCTGGCGTTCGGGCGATCTTCGGTTTCCCGATCCGGGTTGGTGCGGTCCGCTTGGGGGCATTGAGTCTCTATCGCGACCAACCGGGGTCGCTGACCGACGACCAGCACGCCGACTCGCTGGTCATGGCTGACATTGCCGCTCGCGCCGTCCTGGTCCTGCAATCGAATGCTGAACCGGGGCAGCTCGCCGCCGAGTTGGAGGCCGGCGCCAGTTTTCAGTATGTCGTGCACCAGGCCACGGGCATGGTCGCGGCCCAACTCGATGTGAGCGCGGGTCGAGCTCTCGTCCGGATGCGGGCATACGCCTTCGCCAATGACCGGTCGCTTGTCGAGGTGGCCCGGGAAGTGGTGGCGAAGAAGCTGCGTTTTCATCCGGAGGGTGACGAGGAGGACAACCGGTGAAAAAACGGTCAGAATTCGCGCGAATAAGAATGCTTATCCGGACAAATAGTCCTTTTATGTCGACATGCTGTCGGTTCTCGAGACCAAGTGACCACAATCACGAGAGTCTGACTGGAAGGAGGCACGATGCCTAGAGAGGCGATGCTCGCCGGGACGCTGGTGAAGTTGGCCGACACCCTGGTCGCCGACTTCGATGTCGTGGAACTGCTCACGGTCCTCGTGGACCGGTGCGTGGAGGTCCTCGAAGTCGAAGCAGCCGGGCTCATGCTTGTCGCGCCGGAGGGCGACCTTCGTGTTATGGCCTCTTCAAGTGAAACCATGCGTGTCTTGGAGTTGTTCGAGTTGCAATCACAGGAGGGCCCCTGTCTGGACTGTTATCGAATCGGCCGACCGGTGGTGAACCAGGACCTGAGCAACGCCCACGATCGCTGGCCGCGCTTCACCGTGGAAGCGATTGCCGCCGGGTTCCAGTCGGTTCACGCGTTGCCCATGAGACTTCGAGGTTCCGTGATTGGGGCCTTGAATCTGTTCCACCAGGAGCCGGGGACGATGAAGACCGAGGACGTCGACGCCGCCCAAGCCCTCGCCGATGTCGCCACGATCGCCATTCTCCATCACCGCGCCGCCCTCGAGGCCCAAGTCATCAACGAACAGCTAAACCACGCCCTCAACAGCCGAATCGTCATCGAGCAGGCCAAAGGCATGATCGCCGAGCGCGAGGGATTCAACATGGACCAGGCGTTCGCCACCTTGCGCAATCACGCTCGTAATCACAACCTTCGATTGGCTGATGTCGCCCAGGACGTCATCGGCGGCACCCTTGCCGCCTCGGCGCTGGACCGTCTTCCCCGCGATCGGCAGTAACCGGGTCACCGCGGGAAGTGAGGTCGGGGGCGGACCTCCCCGACTCTTAAATCTGTCTCAGGATTGACATCTGTGAACAAAAGGTGCATATAGTGAACCAAATGGTTCAGTATCAAGTCCTCGATCGAACCTTTTCGGCGCTGGCCGATCCCACGAGGCGGGAGATCCTCGACCGCCTCGGACGCGGGCCTGCGTCGATCAGCGAGTTGGCGAAGCCCTCGGGAATGTCGCTGACCGGGCTGAAGAAGCATGTCCAGATCCTGGAGGAGGCGAATCTGGTCACCACGCGGAAGATCGGACGGACTCGCGAGTGCCGTCTCGGCCCCGAGCAGCTGGAGGACGCAGTGAGTTGGATCGAGATGTACCGGCGTCATTGGGAGCGCCGACTCGACGGAATCGAGGCCTATCTCGAAAGCAGGAAGGGAGAACAGAAATGACTTACGAGCTCAGAGTGGAGCGGCTGATCGCAGCGACACCCGAAGAGGTGTTCGATGCCTACACCGATCCCGAGGCCCAGAAGATCTGGTTCAACTTGTTGGGCGATCCGATGATCGTCGAAAACGAGGTCGACCTCCGGGTTGGGGGCAAATGGGTGAGCGCCTGGGGCTACACACCCGATGAGATGTTCCGCGAGACCAACGTGTTCGAAGTCGTCGATCGACCTCACCGACTGGTATCAAGATCCATCGGAAGCTCGCCCGACGGGCAGACCGTTGAGACTCATGTCGAGGTCACATTTCAGGAGCAGGACGGCAAGACCTTGATGACGGTCTTTCAGACCGGTTTCCCCGACGAGGAGCTGCGGGACTTCTTCGCCAGCACTGGCTGGATCGGCGCCTTCGACCGACTCGAGGAATACTTCGCTACCCAAAGCAAGGTCTGATCGACCTTCGATCAAGCAACTTGGTGTGAGCCGGTTGGGGCCCGAAATGCCCATCCGGCGAGCGCCACGACTATCAGCACGAAACTGAAAGGGGCGATGACGTCGAGGGTGGTGAACACTGGCCCGAAGCCAAGGTAGGCACGCACCAGAGTCAGCCCGGCTCCAATCACGCACGATCCTCTAATCCACATCGGCAATGCATTGTTGGTGGCGAGGACTCCGAGAAGTGCAGCGATCGCAGCGAACAGCAGCGCATCGGTGAGGTCAGTCAGATCGACAACGGTCGGGTTCGGGTCAGCGCCCTGGAAGGACAACAGGATCAGCGGGATCGAGGTGACCGCCGCTGCTGCGGCCACGACCAACCCGGCGATCTTCACCCGGACGTCACCGGCGAGTTTCGACAAGCCGGATATGAACATGGCGAAGACAATGGCCGCCACAATGCCAAGGGTCTGCGCGACGACGATCAGAGTTCGATTCGTCGTGTAGAAAGCGCCAATCTCACTCAACGGCTTGTCCGATCTGGGGGCACTGACCAATGCGGAGGAGAGCAATAGAAGGACGGCGAAGCTCACGCCTTGCCATCCGACTACGCGCTGGCTCGTGATGGCGACGGTCCCGACCTCCCCCTGTCTCAGCTGGCGCGATTGATCCCGGACACGATGGCCTGGAGTGAGGCGGTCGTGGTGTCAGAGTGGATGCCAACCCCCCAGAGGGTGCGCTCGCCGACCTCCATCTCGACGTAGCAAACCGCCTGGGCGTCGGTCCCGGCCCCGATCGAATGCTCGTGGTAGTCGAGAACCCGGCAGCTCACGTCGAGCTCCGTTTTGAAGGCGTTGACAAAGGCTTCGATCGAGCCACCACCATCGCTTCTGATCACATGTTCTTCGTCGTCGTGACGGACTGTGGCCGTGATACTGCTCCGGTTGTCGACGTCAGCGTCACGTGAGATCTCGAAGCCGAGAAGCTCGAACGGCTTGACGACTGCTAGGTAATGACGACGGAACTCGATCCAGATCTCGGCGGCGGTGATCTCATGCCCGGTGGTGTCGGTGATGCCTTGGATGACACGGGTGAATTCGATCT
>JALYNX010000225.1 GCA_030772935.1 Actinomycetota bacterium
GACCACCTCTTCGAATTGGCGGCGGTTCATCGGGCGATTCAATCACGGCTGTGGAGACTCGCGGGGACCGGTATCCTGACGCCTCCCCCCATATGGGCGATTAGCTCAGTCCGGCTAGAGCGCTCGCCTCACACGCGAGAGGTCACTGGTTCAAGTCCAGTATCGCCCACCATCGGTAGTGCTGGGCCGCGACCCTGGTCGGAGCCCCTGCCTGCTCTGGCTATCCTCGCTCCCGGCGATGGGGCTCGCCTACTGAACCGCAGCTCGACCTGCTGATAGCTCCTACCTCGGCAAGCGCAACGGCAGAAGGAGGGCAGGATGCGGTTTGTATGGGTAGGCGTAGCAGGAGCCGTTGGTTCGGTGGTCAGGTACGTGGTGGGGCTTGCTTTCAGCGACGCACGGTTTCCGTGGGGCACGCTGTCAGTGAATATCGTTGGCTCGCTCGCCCTGGGTTTCGTGTTCTCGTGGGGTCTTACTCGATGGCCTAACTCCGTAACGACGCCAATCACAGTAGGACTGATAGGTGGTTTCACGACGTTTTCCACCTTCGCATGGGAGAGCGTGTCCATGATCGGGAACGAGCAGGCACCGCATGCGACCGCTTACGTCCTGGCGTCGGTCATCGGAGGCTTGCTCGCCGCGTCGCTCGGATACGCAGTAGGTCGCTCTCTCCGTTGATCGGTCGGAAGGCGCGATGGCGGCGCTCGCTCAGCTCACACGCCGAGGTCAATGAGTCAAGTCCAGTGTCGCCCCCCGTCGATATTGCTGGTCAGCAGCTGGCTGTTCACCCGATCCACTCCTGCCACCGAGGTGGCAATGGCTTGTCTAGGGATCGAAGGTAGACGCTCACCTTTCCATAGAAGATCAAGAGCGCCTCGCGGTAGATGTCCAACTGCACCGCGGGGAGCGGAGCGAATGCGTCGATGTCGAAGTCGGCACGGGCGATCCGACGGTTCGCGATGTCGTCCTCAGAGAGCGCGGCGATTGCCGCCTCCAGGTCTCTATCGAGTGTGAGATACCACGCCGTCAACACCTCGATGCTCGTCTCGACTCTCGCGTCGGTGTGCCGATAGGCGAGGTCCTGGCGGAATGTCTTGAGCGATTCAACGTAAGAATGCTCGATCTCTCCGATCTCACGACAGAGCGCGCCAAGAGTTGCTGTCGTTCCACCTAGCGAAGATCCGAGGTCGTCGTCCGTGAGGATCTCGACCAGGATCCGCCTCAGAGACTGGTACTCCTCGAAATACGTTGCGGGAAGGTGTTCGCGGACCAGGGAGTTCATCTCCGGCCGACGGTAGTTTGAGGAGCGCCGAGACGCTCAGGTCACCGTGACCGAGACGTGACGGAAGTCTTCATATATTCCGGTCTCCACCACCGCCTTCAGCCGCAGTATTGCGGTGTGGACGTCGAGGAAAGACGTGTAGAGCGGGGACAACCCGAATCGCAACGTGTCCGGTGCCCTGAAGTCGGGGATCACCGAGGCAGCGTCGATCAGGGCGCGAGTGATCGGCCATCCCTCAGGATGAGCCAGCGCGACATGGGAGCCACGCCAGGCCGGGTCCCGCGGCGAGCCGAGGGTGAAACCCAACCCCTCGAGATGGGTTTCCCACATGGAAATCACGTAATCGGACAGGAGAACCGACTTCGATCTGATTCTGTCCATTCCGGCCTCAGCCACATCATTGACCCCGGCCCTGATCGCGGCCATCGAGACGATGGGCATGGTCCCGGTGTGGAACCGTCGTATCCCTGGCGTCGGCACGAAATCGAGATCCAATGCAAAAGGGTCGGTATGACCCCACCACGCAGTGATCGGGTTCTCGAGAGTGCTCTGCAGGTCGGAGCGCACGTAGAGAAATGCGGGCGAACCCGGTCCGCCATTCAGGTACTTGTAGGTGCATCCGACGGCGAGGTCTGTATTCGAGCCGCCGAGGTCGATGGGAACCGCTCCCACCGAATGGCTCAGGTCCCAGAGGACCAAAGCGCCTGCGTCGTGGGCCATCCGAGTCATGACCCCCAGGTCGTAGGTGTATCCCGACTTGAACGACGTATGGGAGAGTGACACGAGGGCAGTGTCGGAGTCGATCGAATCGGCGAGAGCGTCCAGCGGCCCGTGGACTCCATCCGATTCGATTACCACCAGTCGGTATTGGTCGCCGAGCATTCTGGCGATGCCTCCGAGTACGTACACGTCGCTCGGGAAGTTCAAGTCGTCGGTCACGATGGTGTGTCGGCCCGGTCGGGATTGGACCGCTGCCATGGCCAACTTGAACAGGTTGACGGAGGTCGAATCCGAGATGATGACGTCTCCGGGCGCGGCTCCGATCAGGGGAGCCATCAGATCACCCAGCTCCAATTGGAGGTCCCACCACCCCTCGTTCCAGGAGCGGATAAGTCGGTCACCCCACTGCCCCTCGACGACCTCATCGATGAGTCGTATGGCCTTTCGGGGTAGACGACCCAGGGAATTCCCGTCGAGATAGATCAGGTTCGGATCGTCGGAGACAAATCGACTGCGAAAGTCGGCCAGCGGGTCGGCCGCATCTCGAGCGGTTGCTTCCTCATAACCGGCATCGGCCGGATAGGGACCGAGATCGGCGAGCAGATTCAAGAACACGCCTCCGAAGCTGGCTTCAGTCCCAGCGCGGGGTCCATCGCTGTTGGGTCAGTGATCGCTTGTTGCACCGCGAGCCGTATCCGGTCGACATCAGGGCGAAGCGAGCCCTCGACGGCGGTGCCGAGCTGGTAACCCCGCTCGAACCCCACCACCATCACCCGCTCCGAGCTGAGCAACGCAGCGAGATTCACCAAGGTCGGGATCTGTTCCGGTGCAATATCGGTCGTCACATTCACTTTCACCGTGTCCAAGAGGTCTCCCAAACGGGGGAGCAGACTCAACGGGTCGGCCTGTTCTGCCAGTGAGGTCAGGACACACCGTTGCCGCGCCATGCGTGAGTAGTCGTTGCTCCCGGTTCGGCTACGAGCGTAGGCCAGGGCGTGATCGCCATCCAGTAGTTGGGTACCGGCGACGATGGTGGTCATCACGTGGCTTCCGTCTTCCCGGTTGTAGATGGGGGCGATCAGGTCTTCGGGCACCGAGATCGTCACCCCACCCATCACATCGACCATTTCCGCGAATCCGGCCATCTCCACCAAGACGAAGTAGTCGATTGGAATGCCGAGCAGGTTGGTGGCCACGTCCTTGATCGCCGAGGCCCCGGGGTCGACCCCGCCGAAGACCCCTGGGTTGCGGTTCCCCCAGGTGTAGACCTCGTTGAGCAGGCCCTTACCCAGGCCAGGGAATGGGGTCCCATCCGTGAAGGTGAAGCCCGTCATGTCGCGGGGGAGGCCCAATAGCACTGCGTTTCCGGTGACGGTGTCCACCGAGGCCACGATGATCGTGTCCGTCCTCAGCCCCGAGCGTCCTGGCCCGGCGTCCGCACCCAACAGAAGCATGGTGATCCGCGGCAGACCCAAGGGCAGCGTCGTGGTCGTCGTGGGCGCGGTGGTGGTTGTGGGCACGGTCGGAACCGGGAAACGGAGCTCCGATACCCTCAAGGACGTGGTGGTAGTCGCCAATGTGGTCGTAGTGCTGGAGGTGCTGGTGGCAATGGTCAGCGGCGGTGCCGGCTGGCTTCCACCGGGAAACACGGCATTGATCGTCGAGCGACTCTTGAGCCCGTAGTAGCCAAGGGCGGCGTGGGGGAGCCCGACGAAGATCAACAGCACGAGAAGACCCATCCCGGCCCACCTGCCGCCGGCCGCTCGCCAGGCATCGGTCGTCACCCACACCCGAAACACGGCGACTGTCAGGTCGAGGATCACCAACGCCAGAAGGAAATCGGGATCCAGGAGCCAGGAGACAATGCCGAGTGTCCCTTCGGCGACCCCAACCGCGATGAAAGCTATAGCGGCGACCGAGCTACCCGAGAGGAGGGCCCAGCCGAGACGACGTTTCCCGACCCGGATCTGACCCCAACCCGGAACCGCTGCCGAGGCTGAAGCGGTGAGGAAGGGTGACCCAGACGGCCGGGGTCTTCCTGCCATTTGGGTGAAACGAGATGAAACCTCTCACGGTTCCTCGGGCTGACTTCTACCCTGGGATGAGTGACAACCGAAGTGACCCGTGACCACATCGTGGCCGCGGCGGGGCGCATCGAGAGCCACGTCCGGCGCACACCCATAGTTGAGCTTGGGGACGTCCACAGCGCCGGCTACACGCTGAGTCTCAAGCTAGAGAATCTGCAGCGAACCGGCTCGTTCAAGACC
>JALYNX010000226.1 GCA_030772935.1 Actinomycetota bacterium
GCTAATTGCCTTGACGAAACCACTTCGTTTCGCCATTCTCTAAGCGTCGAATCGGAGGTACCGCGTTGGTGAACCAGCAGATGACCGGAATCGCAGGCAGGAAACTGCGTTTCGGCGCGCTCGCGCCCAACGCAGCCGGCGCCCAGACCGGCGCCATCAGCCGGCGGCCTCTTCTCACATGATGTGACCAATCAAGACTTTTGGTTGTGGAGCCGCCGGAATCCGGCGGCTTTTTTGATTGTCCTGGACACCACTGAAGAACAAGGACTTGAAGTGAACGACCATCTGAGAGAAATCCACGAAAACGGACGATGTACGGAGGAAGGGGCCCACGAGCTCTTCTTCTCGGAACGACCTTCGGATCTGGCCGACGCCCAGCGCATCTGTGCCGGCTGTTCGGTCCGGGTTCGATGTCTCGAACTGGCCCTACGTGAGCGTCACGAATGGGGAGTCTGGGGCGGGGTCATCTTTTGGGACGGGCAGCCCTTCCATCGAAGGCGGGGCCGAGGGCGTCCCTCACGATTGGACTCGGCGCTACCGATCGAGGCCGACCTGAAGGAGCTCTGGGAGTTGGTGAAAACAGCCTGAGGTCAGGAAACCGCCAGCTCCCGGAGCCCTCCGGGGGTGGACGGATGACGCATCTTGGCCAGCGCTTTGGCTTCGATCTGGCGGATGCGCTCGCGAGTCACGTTGAAGTGGCGGCCGACCTCGTCGAGGGTCGCCGGCTCACGGTCACCGAGGCCGTATCTCATCTCGATGATGGTGCGCTCCCGCTCAGTGAGACGGTCGAGCACGAATCTCAGGTTCTCGATATTGAGCTTGGAAGCAATCAGTTCGAAGGGGGCGGTGGCTTCGAGGTCCTCGATGAAATCGCCGAGCATCGCATTGTCCTCACCGACCGGCTCGAAGATCGAAACCGGTTCCGGGGCGACCTTGCGGGCCTCGGTCAGCTTCTCGATGGTGAGCCCCGACTCTTCGGAGAGCTCCTCGTCGGTGGGCTTGCGCCCGAAACGCTTGATCAGGTTGGACTCAGCGGTCTGCATCTGGGTGATGGTGTCCATCATGTGGACCGGAACCCGGATGGTGCGGCTCTTGTCGGCGATGGCACGGGTGATGGCCTGACGGATCCACCAGGTGGCATAGGTGGAGAACTTGAAGCCCTTGCGGTATTCGAACTTCTCGACGGCGCGGATCAGTCCCAGGTTGCCCTCCTGGACCAGGTCGAGGAAGGGGAGCTTGGCGTGCCCGTATCGTTTGGCGATGGAGACGACGAGACGGAGGTTGCAGCGTATGAAAGTTTGCCTGGCCTCTTCGCCGGCATGAACCATTTCGTGGAGCGTGCGTCTCTTGACGGGATCTCGCTCCGATTCGAGGGCGATCTCGGCCTTGCGGCCATTCTCGATGGCCTTGGCGAGAGTCACCTCGTCCTCGGCAGTGAGAAGGTGATACGTGCCAATTCCGTCCAGATACTGGCGGATTGCCTCGTCGCTTACTTCACGTTCGATGGCGTTTCCTCTACCCATGGTCCTTCGAGCCTCCAGCCAGCGTAGGTACACATCTGGTCAGTCCTGGGGATTGTCAACAGGGATATCGACCGATTATCCACAACGGGTAAATAGGTCTAGCGACCTACTTGCCAGGGCTTTTCCCAGGCAGTCATTGGGGGTTTTGGACCGGATGACGGGTGCCTCGTTCTGGTCGAGGTTGGTGGCGTGTCAGGCCCAGGGATTGGGGGTCCGTTGAGACACACTACACCCTTCGGGGTCTTGGCCTGACTCGGTCAGGCGGGACGGCGAATCAGGTCCCTGCCCACACCCGCGAAAAAGGTCACCCAGGTGACCAAACCGAGGAATTTGGCCACGTCTTCGATGACCGCCGAGTAGGGCGGTGTCGGCAGGTCGGCTTCCCCGGCGGCGTCGAGGATCACCGAAACCGCGAATAGGCCAACTCCCAGGACGAAGACGATCAGATCGGCCCGGTTCTTGAGGTAGGGCCAAGCCCTCCAGAACAACACGAGCGCGATAACCCCATAAACGCCGATGGTGAGCGGGGAGGGGATCCCAATCTCGTTCTTGATCGCCTCGTGAAGCAGGAAGGCGTCATCGGCGCCGAGGATGACGCTGGTGACCGCTCCGGCGAGGAGAAGGGAGCGTGGTCCCGGCGACGTTTCGGCACCGAGGCAGAGAAGACAGATGGCGGCTGCGGCAGCCCACAAAGCGACGCCGGCGATCGAGACCAATCCCACATACCAGGCGCCATCCAGGGTGGCACTGGGATCACGGAGGAGGTCGGTGACCGGCACGTCGCTGGTGTAGGCGATGGCGAGGACCATGACCAGCACCGCACTGACCGGCAGCAAGACGCGGAACACGAGACGACTCACGGCAGATGTTCGTTCGGGGTTTGAGATGCTCTCCGCCATGAAACCTCCCAGGTCCACTCAGAATGCTAAACCCCGGGGTCGGGGTGTCCAGGCCCGTTCCTGGGTATCACCGCGGGTATGACAACATATCCCCATCACGAATTTTCGACTTCCGGGGGTCTCTTGAGATCGACATCGTCCATCTTCGCCCTGGTCTTGGTTCTGGCGGCCTGCACTGCAGACCCGGGCTCGACCACGTCGACAGGGGCGTCGACCACGGTTCAGGATCACTCCACCACCAGTTCGGGCACCGGTGTGATCGCAAG
>JALYNX010000227.1 GCA_030772935.1 Actinomycetota bacterium
GTGTCCAACCGGTCAAGGCCAAAGCGTCCCCCAACTCGACGCGACAAGTCCTTGTCGGCATAAAGGACCCCTTCCTACAATCCGATATCACCTGAATATGCGGGCATGTTCGGGTTCGTTGATAGGACTGATCTCTAGGCCAAACCGTCTGAGGGCGTCTGAGAGGTGTCCAAACTGATGGAAGGAAACGGGGCCACGAGCTCCATTCGGTCCGATCGCGTGCACCTTCTGTCACCCTTGCGTTTGCGCGACTTCCGCCTGCTCTGGACGGGCATGGTCGTATCACTGCTCGGGGACGGCATCTTCCTGGTTGCCATTGCATGGCAGGTGTACGAGCTCTCGAACGCGCCTACCGCCCTTTCGATCGTGGGCATTGCGATGTCTACGCCACACATCTTGCTGCTCTTACTTGGCGGAGTGGTGAGCGACCGGTTCGATCGGCGTGTGGTCATGATTCTGGCCGACCTGATCCGAGGGGCCGCTGTGGCAGCGCTGGGGATACTCTCCATTGGCGGCGTAATCGAGGTCTGGCATATCGCGGCGCTCGCCGCGCTGTATGGAGCTGGCACCGCGTTCTTCGGGCCGTCGTTCGACGCAGTCGTTCCTGAGCTTGTCCCTGCCGACCAGCTAACTCAGGCGAACGCCCTGGACCAGTTCGTTCGTCCGGCTGCATGGCATCTCGCCGGTCCGGCTGTGGGTGGGCTGGTGATCGGGGCTTGGGGCGTAGGTAGTGCGTTTCTGCTAGATGCCGGTACTTTCGCTGTTTCGATTGCGGCATTGGCCGCGATGCGAAGGCGGCCGAAAGCCCAAGCAACAGAGGGTGGGGGCTCCGTCCTTCGAGACGTGGTGGAAGGCTTTCGGTTCATACGTTCACAGGTGTGGTTATGGGGAACGTTCTTGGCAGCCACCTGCGCCTACCTTCTGTTTCTGGGCCCGATCGAGGTACTGCTTCCTTTCGTGGTGAAGAACGATATGGGCGGATCGGCTCGAGATCTCGGATTCATCCTTGCAGTTGGTGGAATCGGTTCGATCGGTGCTGCGATTTTCGTCAGTCACCGAGGCATTCCACGACGAAACATGACGTTTATCTACATCTGCTGGTCAATATCGACTCTGGCCGTGGCCGGCTACGGACTGGCCAAAGTCCCATGGCAGGCCATGATCGCGGCCTTCACCTTCGGCTCTCTAGAGAGCGCCGGGCTCATCGCGTGGGCAACGACGAAGCAGCGATTGGTCCCCAGACACCTGTTGGGGAGGGTGTCCAGTCTGGACTGGTTCATCTCGATCGGGCTAATGCCTTTGTCCTACGCCCTCACAGGGCCAATTGCCGAACTGGTAGGCGCTCGGACCACATTGATCGCTTCAGGGATCCTTGGCGGAGTGGTGACATTCGGCTTCCTGTTTCTGCCCGGGATGCGTGATATCGAGCGGGACAGCAACATTCAAAGAAATGCGCTTCAACGTGCGGCCGCTGACTTCGCTCAACAGATGCGTCGAGGAGTCAGCTCGGCGAAACATCTTGAAACCCAGATCCTGGTCGCTGTAGAGGCTGGCCTCTTGGAGCCCGGGGCCGGTACAGAACTGGCCAAGGAGGCGGAGGAGATCACAGAGACGCTCAAGGCCGTGGAACGACGCGTGGGGAGCACACATGCACCCAATGGACGGGTGCACTAGACCCTGGCTCAGATCCAAGATGTGATCGCCCATAGTTCGCCATCATTAGACGTCTCAACAGTTGGCCGGTTCAAACCTGGAAGTTGCTGCTGCGGATGTGCATTTACGGATGAACGGTCTCGAGCTGGGGGGTGACTCCTTCGACCATCACTAGTTCATCATCGGACTGATGGTGGCTGGAGATCTCGATTGGAAAGCGATCGACGCTTGGCTGAGGCGCAACGTCGATGAGTCTTGATCGCCCGAGGTGGGCTCTGGACATCCGGCCGAGCCTGGAAACGGGAGGGGCTGCATGGTGGTCGCAACCACTTCGAGAGCTGAGACTCCGCGCCAAACGAGTCGTAGGTCAAAGTGAGTTTTGGCGCATAGCTGAGCGACTTTCGGGCTGAGAGCCAGAAGCGGTCTGGGTTTAGGCTGCGGTTCGGAAGGGAGCGAGATGCTTGATGCCACCGCCGCTTCATATGCCCTGCTGCTGGGGGTGGTTGCCGCATTCAACCCGTGCGCATTCGCCTTGCTGCCCGCCTACATCACCCTGCTCGTGACCGGAAGCGCCGGGTCGGAGGTCCCACGACCGGTGGCGCTGCGACGTGCGGCCGGTCTCGGCCTCGCCATGCCCCTGGGTTTCCTGGCGGTGTTCACCGGGTTCGGGCTGCTGTTCGGCGCTGTGAGCCTGAGCCTCCAGGGGTCGATCCTTCCCTACGTGTCCTATGTCACGGTGGTCATCGGCTTCGTGCTGACCGGGCTCGGGGTGGTGGTCGTGGTCAGGGGCGAGCTGCGCGGCCCGGGGCTGCGTCTGCAGTTGCCGGCACCGCGGCGTACCTTCTGGTCGCAGGTGGGTTACGGAGCCGCCTTCGCCGTGGCGTCGCTCAGCTGCACCATTGGTTTGTTTCTCGCCGTGGTATCCCAGGCGTTGGTTGCGTCGAACCCGCTGGGCGCGGTCCTGCCGTTCGTCATCTATGGCGTCGGCATGGGCGCATCAGTGTTGACCGTGTCCCTGCTCGCGGTGCTGATTGGCTCGGGCGTCACCACCGCGCTACGGAAGAGGACAAACATGATCATGCGGGTCGGCGGCGTGCTGATGATCCTCGCCGGGCTCTACGTCGTGGTGTTCGGGCTCGCCGAGATCCTGCCCCGGTTCGGCATCGAGGCGCTCAACCCGGTGCTGTACACGACCGCCCGTTGGCAGAGTGCGGTAACCGAGGCGATTCAATCGTGGGGCACTCCGGTGCTGGTGGCCCTCGTGGTGGCGGTGACGGCCGTTGTGGTGTGGATATACCGGACCGGTGATCGGGCCCGACCCCCGGCCTCCGAGAACGTCGATGCTTTCGAGGACGATGTGCAGCCCCGCACCTAGGCGACGTGGGTCACCCTTCGGTCAGGATCTCGAACTCGGCGCGGAGGTCGTCGGTGGTGAGGCCGGAGCCGGCGCGGCGAGCCGTGCCGTCCTGGTTGACGAAGTAGAACGCCGGCTGCAACACCACCTCGAACCCTTCCCAGATCGATCCGTCGGTGTCGACGATGTGCTCCACCCCGCCGGTGCCGGTCCATTCGACGAACTCGTCCATGGCCGCCAGGTCGTCGGAACGCCCGGCGATGCCGATCAACTCGACGCCGTCGGGCAGCTCGTCAAGTGCTGGCGCCAACTGATTTTTGCCCTCGACCAGGCAGATGGGACACCAGGGGGCCCAGAACCAGAGGACAACGTCTTTGCCCTTGAGCGACTCTCCCTCGATGGTGCGCCCGTCAAGCGTCTGTGCGGTGAAGTCGAATGGGCCTGGATCCGGCTCGGTGGTTGACGAGGCGACAGAGTCGGCGATGATGGTTGGGTCGTCGGCGGACGTGGCGGGCGCCGCGCAGGCGATGAGAAGGACGGCGAGTCCAGCGACCCCGAACCCGAGGGTGTTCCTTTGTTGGGTCTTCTTCACGAGCCCACGCGATGGTAGGTGAGGGGCGCGTAAGTGCTGAGCCGGTCGGACATCGCACCAATCCTCGCCCTCCCGAAGCGAGGACGTGTTGACACCTCTGCATGCCGATCCGTATGCTAGTTTGCATGCCAAGCACCAGTGTTCGAGTGGACCGGGAAACTCACGAAGAGTTGAAACGACTGGCGCGCGAGCTCGGGACCACCGTCGGCGAAGCGGTCGCGATCGCGGCCCGGCGTCTCCGACAGCAACGGATCGGCAAAGAGTTGACGGCTCCGCTCGAGCTTGATGAGACCAAATGGCTCGATGCTGATCTCGGGTGATGTGGTCGACCTCGAACTGGGTCAACCGGCTGGGCGGGAGGCCGGGTTTCGACATCCAGTAATAGTGGTCACCGCACAGGAAATCCTTGACGAATCGGCAAAGGTGATCCAGGTCGTGCCTCTGACGTCCAGACTTCGGGAGTTCGGCTCGGAGGTTCGGGTCATGGCCGAACCAGGTACGGGGCTAGACGCCGACTCCTCCGCCCAATGCCAGCACATGCGCTCGGTCTCGATCGATCGAGTGGAATCCGTGAGAGGCAACGTTGGACCCTCGTCTCTCTCCGAGATCCGCCAGGTGGTTGGTCTCATACTCGACATCGCCTAAATCGGGTCGGTCGCGCCTGGAAACGGGACGGATACCCCGACCTGCCGGAAGCTCAGATCCGGTGGGTCTCATAGGCCCACATTGCCAATTCGACCCGGTTGCGGGCATCGAGCTTGGTCATCATGCTCGACAGATGAGCCTTGACCGTGCTCAGGCTGATGTGGAGCTGGTCGGCGATCTCGGTATTGGTCAGACCCCGAGCCACCGTCAGCAGCACCTCCTCTTCTCTCTCGGTGAGGGGCGAAGTCGGCTGGCTGGGTACCGATTGCCCGCTGGTGCGGGCGAAGGTCTGCAGTAGCCGGGCGGTGACGCTGGGAGCGATGAGGGCGTCACCGTTGGCGGCGGCGTGCACCGCCTGGACCAGCAGCTCGGGTCCGGCGTCCTTGAGCAGGAAGCCGCGCGCCCCGGCCTTCAGTGCACCGTGGACGTACTCGTCGAGGTCGAAGGTGGTGATGACCACGATCGCCATCGGATCTGCAACCTCGGGCCCGGCGAGTTGGCGGGTCGCCTCGAGACCGTCCAAGTCGGGCATCCGGATGTCGAACAGGCAGACATCGGGTCGTAGCTCGCGCGCCATCTGCACCGCTTCGCGTCCGTTGCTGGCCTGGCCCACTACTTCGATGCCAGGATGAGCGTCGAGAATCATCGACAAGCCGGTGCGAACCAGCTCCTGGTCGTCGGCGACGACCACCCGGATGCTCATCGGCTCTTCCCGTTCTTGGGGATGACGGCGGTGACCACCCAACCCCGGCCCGGGCCGGGTCCGGCTTCGAGACTGCCTCCGAGCAGCTTGGCCCGCTCGGTCATCCCGATCAGCCCGAATCCTGGCTCGGTACCGGTATGGGTCGGCTCACCGT
>JALYNX010000228.1 GCA_030772935.1 Actinomycetota bacterium
GCGGCCACGCGTTGGGCCAGACAGATCAATCAGGAAGACAAATGAGCACCACCATCACCGAGACCGGTCCCTTCGAGAGAATGGTCAAATTTCGGCTCAGCGACGAACAGATCGCAGCCGGAAGGGCTGCAACGGCCCGCAAGCTGTCTCAAGACATGAAGCTCAAGGGATTCCGGCCGGGAAGGGCCCCGTTACCGGTCGTCGAGGCTGCTGTC
This sequence comes from Actinomycetota bacterium, assembly GCA_030772935.1. Lineage (GTDB taxonomy): Bacteria > Actinomycetota > Acidimicrobiia > Spongiisociales > ZC4RG35 > JALYNX01. The sequence goes on from JALYNX010000228.1 coordinate 216, forward strand.
GGCGCCGACCGCCTTCGAAGTGAGGTCATCGACGATCTCGTTCCACCCGCCCTGACCGAAGTGCTGACCGCGGAGGAGATCAACCCGGCGGTGACCCCCCAGTTGGAGAGTCTCAACGACGTCGATGGCGGGGTCGAGGTCGAGGTCCGGGTCACGCTTTGGCCGACCATCGAGCTTCCCACCTACAAGGGGCGCGACATCGAGGTCACCTCTCCTCTCGTCACCGACGAGGAGATGGAGGCCCAAGTCAAACGGATGCTCGAGCAGTTCGCGACGGTCGAGGAGGTGGAGCGGCCGGCGGAGGTGGGCGACTTCGTCTCGGTGGACGTCGGCGCCTCCAGCGGTGGTGAGCCGCTGGCCGAAGCGGCAGCAGCCGACCTCCTCTATGAGGTGGGGTCCGGCCTCCTGATCGAGGGTATGGATGAGCGCCTCGTCGGCCAATCGGCGGGTGGGGTGGTCGAATTCGAGGCGCCGCTGCCGGTTGGATTTGGGGACCGAGCCGGCGAGCAAGCCCAATTCAAGGTGACCGTCCACGAAGTGAAAGAGCGGATTCTCCCCGAGTTGGACGATGCCTGGGTCGACGAGAACACCGAATTCGAGGCGGTCGACGAGTTGTACGCCGAGTTACGCGAGCGACTGTCCGACGCCAAGCGGCAGGCGGTGTCTCGCCAGTTCGCCGAGCGGGCTTTGAGCACTCTGGTGGACCAGGTCGACGTGCAGCTTCCGGATGGGCTGATCCGAGCGGAGATGGACGATCACCTGCATCGGTTTCTCCATCGACTCCAGGAGAACGAGCTCACCCTCGAGGACTACTTCCGGGTGTCGGGCATCGACCAGGAGACATTTGTCGACGACCTCCGGGCGCAAGCCGAACTGTCACTTCGGAATCAGCTGGTGCTCGAGGCTCTAGCCGAGGCTGAGGGCATCGAGGTGACCGAGGAAGACTTGTCTTCGACGCTTCGGGCACTGGCCACCCAATCCGGGGATCCCGTGGCCTACCTTCGGGCGTTCCGGGAGAGCGGCCGAGAATTGGCCCTGGCCAGTGATATTCTCAGAAACCGGGCATTGGATGTCGTCTTCTCGAATGCCAACCCCGTGGACGAAGACGGCAATCCAATCGATTTGAGCTTGCAAGTGACCGAAGTCGAAGCCGAGGTAGTCGAGGCCGAACCGCTCGAGGTGGAAGCCTTGCCTGCGGAGGCCTTGGAGGAAGAAGAAGAATGAGAGCCGAGAACTATGTCATCCCGACCGTCTTCGAACAGACGAGCCGTGGTGAGCGCTATTTCGACATATACAGCCGGCTTCTCAAAGACCGGATCATCTTCCTGGGCACTCCAATCGACGACACGATCGCCAACCTGATCATGGCCCAGCTCCTCCACCTCGAGTCGGAAGATCCCGACAAGGACATCTTCCTCTACATCAACTCTCCTGGCGGCTCGATCACATCGCTGTTCGCCATCTACGACACGATTCAATACATCAAGCCGGATGTGAACACGGTCTGCATGGGGATGGCCGCCTCCGCAGCAGCAGTGATCCTCGCCGGTGGTGCGAAGGGCAAGCGGTTCGCCCTCCCTCACGCCAGAGTGATGCTCCACCAGCCACACGGCGGCGCTCAAGGCCAGGCTTCAGACATCGAGATACAGGCCAAGCTCATCGTCCAGATGCGCGAGCAGCTCAACTACATACTGGCCGAGCACACCGGCCAGACATACGACAAGATCGCATTGGACACCGAGAGGGACTACTGGATGCTTGCCGATGCGGCCAAGGAGTACGGGGTGATTGACGGAATTCTCACCCGCCGAGAGCTCACTGCGGTAGCCTCCCAGTAGACGGAGGAGGTCTCAAAACCGATGGCCAGACTTGGCGAGGGTGGCGAGCTGTTGAAATGCAGTTTCTGCGGTAAGTCTCAGAAGCAAGTCAAGAAGCTGATCGCCGGCCCCGGCGTCTACATCTGCGACGAGTGCATCGACCTCTGCAACGAGATCATCGAGGAGGAATTCTCCACCACCGAGGAGATCAACTTCGCCGAGCTGCCCAAGCCAGTTGAGATCAAGTCCTATCTAGACGACTACGTGGTCGGGCAGGAAGAGGCGAAGAAGAAGCTCTCGGTCGCGGTCTACAACCACTACAAGCGGATCCGCAGCGGCGAGGTGCAGCGGGACGTGGAACTGCAGAAGTCCAACATCCTGTTGATCGGCCCCACCGGATCGGGCAAGACGCTCCTGGCACAAACCCTGGCTCGTCAGCTGAACGTGCCATTCGCAATTGCCGACGCCACCAGTCTCACCGAGGCCGGCTACGTCGGAGAGGATGTCGAGAACATCCTTCTCAAACTCCTCCAGGCCGCCGACTACGACGTGAACCGGGCTCAGCAGGGAATCATCTACATCGACGAGATCGACAAGGTTTCGCGCAAGGCTGAGAACCCCTCGATCACCCGCGACGTCTCCGGTGAGGGTGTCCAGCAAGCTCTTCTCAAGATTCTCGAAGGGACCCAGGCGTCGGTGCCCCCCCAGGGCGGGCGCAAGCACCCACACCAAGAGTTCATCCAACTCGACACCACGAACATCCTTTTCATTTGTGCCGGCGCGTTCGGTGGTCTCGAGGACCTGATCGCGAACCGGGTTGGAAAGCGCGGGGTGGGTTTTGGCGCTGATGTGCGATCTCGCAAGGACGGACGACCCACCGAATTGCTGAATCAGGTCATGCCCGAGGACCTGATGAAATACGGGTTGATCCCAGAGTTCATAGGCCGTCTCCCGGTGATGGCCACGGTCGAGGATCTCGACCTCGACGCTCTCATCAGGATTCTCACCGAGCCCAAGAACGCCCTCATCAAGCAATACGCACGAATGTTCGAGATGGACGACGTCGAGTTGGTGTTCACGCCGGACTCGCTGGACGCAATCGCGGAACAGGCCTTGAAGCGAGGAACAGGTGCTCGCGGGTTGCGGGCGATTCTCGAGGAAGTGCTCCTCAACACGATGTACGACTTGCCGTCGCGCAGCGACATCGACCAGGTGCTCATCGATCGCGAGGTGGTCGAGGACAAGGTGAATCCCACTCTGGTCCCGGCTCGCGAAGTCGACGGCCCCGCCGAAAAATCTGCCTGACCCTCCCTCCGCTCTCCTCGCGAAAACCTCACTTCAAGGTCGCGAATAACAAGCATGTGGTTTAAACCGCAATTCCCACTTCCGCTGCGGTACTGTGCCATCGGATCACCAACAGTGGTCACAACAAAGGGAATAACGGGAGGCGAGGATCCCCGACCTGTATTCGGTCACCTGGGTCGAGGGGAAGCCAGTGGTGAGACCGGCCTGTCCC
>JALYNX010000229.1 GCA_030772935.1 Actinomycetota bacterium
CGGTCTCGCTCGGAGGCCCCAGGCGGTTTCTGATTCGACCCCAGGGCGGGGGTGAATCCAGAGCGTTCGATCTCGGTGCTGGTGACCTCTTGGTGATGGGCGGGGCCTGTCAGCGTCTCTGGGAGCACACGGTCCCCAAGGTGGCCTTCGCGCCCCCGAGGATCGCTCTCATGTTCCGTCACAGTTACGACTGAGCGTCGGCACCAATGTCAGTTCGGAATTGCATTCCGGGCCAGCTCACGACGGACGCCGCTTCGTAGGCTCGGGCGCGGGCCTGGGCGATCGAAGCGCCGATACCGACGAGGTTGAGCACCCGGCCTCCGTCGACGACCAGGCGCTTTCCGTCGCTCCTGGTGCTGCCGTGGAACACGAGCACGTCCTCAGGCACGCGGTCGAGACCTTTGATGACGTCGCCACCAACCGGCGACTCCGGATAGCCCCGAGAGGCGAGGACCACATTGACGGTGGCCGACTCCGACCAGATCGGATTCGCCCCTTCCAGCACGTCGAGCAGATCCGACTCCAGACGGGGAACGATGGCCTGGGTTTCGGGATCCCCCAGTCGCACATTGAACTCCAGCACCTGGGGGCCGGTCGTGGTGAGCACCAGCCCCGCATAGAGAAATCCGGTGAATGGGCTTCCCTCCTCGGCGAGTTGTCCCAATGTGGGCTCGATGACCCGCCTCATCACATCGTCGATCAGGTCGGGGGGTAGGCCGTCGACCGGTGAATACGACCCCATACCGCCGGTGTTGGGGCCGGCATCCTCATCGAGCAGCCGTTTGTAGTCACGAGCTGGGGCCAGGGGGAGGGCACCCTTCTCGGTGCAGACTGCAAAGACGCTCACCTCAGGGCCGTCCAGGAAGTCCTCGATCAGGACCGAGGACCCGGCTTCGCCGAAACCTCCTTCGAAACAACGGTCCACCCAGGAGCCCGCTTCCTCTCTGGAGTCGGTGACGAGCACACCCTTCCCTGCCGCCAGACCGTCGGCCTTGACCACGAACCTGCCCTCCATCCGATCCAGGTGGCGATGTGCCTCCTGCGGATCGGTGAAGGAGCCTGACGCCGCGGTCGCCACACCGGCTCTTCGCATGATCTCCTTGGCGTAAGCCTTCGACGACTCGAGCCGGGCCGCGGCCCTGGTGGGACCGAACACCGGGATACCGAGCCGGGAGACGGCGTCGACCACCCCGGCGGCGAGAGGTGCTTCGGGACCGACCACCACCAGATCCACTCCCTGCACCCGGGCCATGGCAGCGATGGCGCCGATGTCTGTTGCCGAGATCCCTTCGATGACGGCGCCCAACCCGGCAAGACCGGGGTTTCCGGGCAGTGAGATCAGCTCGTCGACCCGACTGGACTTGGACAGCTTCCATCCCAAGGCGTGCTCACGGCCCCCGCCGCCCACCAGCAGGACCCTCATGAGACTTTGATGAGCTGGCCGCGCTCGGGGCCAACCGACACCCAGGCGATGGGGACTCTCACTGCCTCTTGTATGTACTCCACGTAGTCCCGGGCCGCAGCGGGGAGATCGCTGTATGTCCTGACACCGGTGATGTCCTCTCTCCAGCCCGGCAACTCGTCGTAAACCGGCTCACAGTGGTAGAGCACGCTTTGTTGCGAGGGAAAATGTTCGTATCGCGCCCCGCCGCTTTGATAGGCGGTCGCCACCTTGATGGTGTCGAAGGCCGACAGGATGTCCATCTTGGTGATGAAGAGGCTGGTGAAAGTGTTGACCCTTGTCGAGTAGCGGAGGGCAACCAGGTCGAGCCACCCGCACCGTCTCCTGCGGCCGGTGACCGTCCCGTACTCACCCCCGAGCTCGATCATCGCGTCCCCCACCTCGTCGTGGAGCTCGGTGGGAAACGGCCCGGTGCCGACTCGGGAGATGTAGGCCTTGGCCACCCCAATCACCTCACCGATCGCCTTGGGCCCGATCCCGGTCCCGACGACTGCCCCGCCCGCCGTTGGATTCGACGAGGTGACAAAGGGATAGGTGCCGTGGTCGATGTCGAGCAGGGTCCCTTGAGCTCCCTCGAAGAGGACCTCCTTGCCTGCCTCGAGCCCCTCCCAAATCAGAAGCGAGGTGTCGGTGACGTGAGGCGCCAACTGTTCGGCGTATCCCAGGTATTCGTTGACGATCTCGCCGGGATCCATCGGAAGCGAGTTGTAGATCCGGGGGAGTACCCGGTTCTTCTCATCGAGGGCGGCCTCCACCTTCTCCCGGAAGATCTTGGCGTCGAACAGATCCTGGACCCGGATCCCAACCCGGGCGTATTTGTCGGTGTAGGCGGGGCCGATGCCCCGCTTGGTGGTGCCGATCTGGTTCTTCCCCAGGTAGCGCTCGATCATGGCATCGAGTTTGCGGTGATAAGGCATGATGAGATGGGCGTTGGACGAGATCCGCACCCGCGAGGGGTCGAGTCCCCGCGCCGCCACCATGTCCATCTCTTCGAGCAGCACCTTGGGGTCGATGACCGTGCCCGAGGCGATGACCGGGGTGCAATGGGGGTAGAGGATGCCCGAAGGGATCAGAGAAAGCGCGAGACGCTGGTCGCCGACGACGATGGTGTGCCCGGCGTTGTTGCCACCTTGGAAGCGGACGACGAAGTCGGCCTTCTCGGCGAAATAGTCGACAACCCGGCCCTTTCCCTCGTCACCCCACTGGGCACCCAGGCCTACGGTGGCAGGCATGACGTGGCGGGACGGTAGCGGCGACCGAAGGCCGCCGGGAGGCCATGCGACGGGGCGGAAGCTGCGGCGGACCGGCGTCTGTTCGGCCGAGACTGTGAAACATGGATCAGAGGGCAACGTGATGGAGGGCGAGGGTTGGTCTCGGTCGAAGTCCGCCGCCATTGTTCTGAAACACAGTGTTCACATTTCAGCAATGGGCGAGAAATCCCCCACCGATAGAACGCATCTGTTCACGACTGATACAACTAAGGAGGCGCCGTGACCAAGACGCCAGGCGACGTCTT
>JALYNX010000230.1 GCA_030772935.1 Actinomycetota bacterium
GAACGGCACTTCGAGACGGTTCATGGTCTCTTTCTCCTCTTCGAAATGCTCAGAACAGGGCTCGCACAAGCGCTCCGCCATGGCCGGCGCATCCTCCAGGTTGGGCCCACAGATCTTGCAATCGAGGACCCGGAGTGGATTGGTGTCGACCAGGGGCTTCGAATCGTCACAGAGCTCGTCGTACCGAGAACGCAGATACGTCCGAAGCTCCTCCAGATAGGCGGGGCGACAAACCCCGTCTCCCAGGGAATTGAGTCTCACCTCGAGGCCAGGCACCCCGACCGCACCCAGGTAGCGATAGCCGAGCTCGATCACCTCCACGTCTGAAGGCGGCGCTTCGACATCGAGATACTCCACACCGACCTGCCAGAACTGACGTCTCCGTCCGCCCTGGGGACGTTCGTAGCGGAACATCGGGCCGGAATAGGCGCCTTTCCACGCACCCTTTGCACCTGAATCGAGAAACGCCCGCACCACCCCGGCAGTCCCCTCGGGTCTGAGGGTGACGGAACGGCCTCCCCGATCGGTGAAGGTGTACATCTGCTTGGTTACGACCTCGCTGGTGTCACCGACGCCCCGCTGGAAGAGCTCGGTCGCCTCGAAGATGGGGCTCATCATCAGTGGATAGCCATACCGGGCCGACCACGTCTCCCACTCGCCCAGAATCGACCGCCACACCGACGATTGGGGCGCGCCGATGTCGTCGGTGCCCTTGGGCGGTTGGAAGCTCATCAGTGACGGACGTTAGTTCCAGACCTCTGGCGCGGCGGCAGCCCCGACCGTCCTGAGCACCAAGCCCATCACGACCACTCCCCCCGGAAGGGGTTGGTCGCCCGTTCTCGGCCGATGGTGGTCTCGGGGCCGTGACCAGGGAGCACCTGCACGTCGTCGTCGAGAGTCATCACCTTCTCTCGCATCGACCGGAACAGAGCCTGCCCGTCTCCATAGGAGAAGTCGGTCCGTCCGATCGAACCGGCGAACAGCTGGTCACCGGAGAACAGGGTTTCCTGATCGGCGAGGAGAAAGCAGCAGTGCCCGGGGGTGTGCCCTGGGGTGTGACGCACTTCGAAGCTGAGGCCCGCCAAATCGATGACCTGCCCATCCGTCAACGACTCGAAACTGGGGGGCAGCTCGTAGGAGCCGGGTGGGGTCATCCCGAACATCGAGGCCAGCTGCTCTGCGGGGTGCAACGTGAGAAAGTCGTCATCGGGATGGACGTAGACCAAGGCCCCGGTGGAGTCCGCCAAGGCGCCACTCCCGCCGCTGTGATCGATGTGGCCATGAGTGAGCAGGATCCCGACCACGGCCAAGTCATGCTCGGCGGCCACCGCTCCCACCAATTCCGGGTCGGGAGGAGCGTCCACCACCACCCCGAGACCGCCGGGCTCATCGGCGACGATGTAGGCATTGGTCTCAGCCAGCCACGCCGGCACGCGAACGATCAGCACCTCTAGGACGCGGGGTCGTTCGCCAGGCGGAAGGCGGAGAAGACACCGTCCACGCCACGCAGGTCGGTGAGGAGCTTGGGCAACTGGCCAGGATCGGACAGCTCGACCTCGTATCTGAGCACCGCCACCCGATCCACCCCGGAGTGAGTCGAAGAAGCGGTGATGTTCCCCCCGGTGTCGCTGACCACCGTGGTGACGTCTTTGAGAAGTCGGGTTCGATCCAGGGCCTCGACCTGGATCCAGACCACGAATGCGCCCGTGTGCTCGGCGGGCCAGGCCACTTCCACTGTTCGCTCCCGCCGCTCGTTGAGCGACGACACATTGGTGCAGTCGGCGCGATGGACCGACACCCCTCTTCCCACGGTGACGTAGCCAACGATCGGGTCGCCAGGCACCGGTGAACAGCATCGGGCGAGGTGGATCAGCATGTCGTCCTGGCCCTCGACCACCACCTGGGCTTCCTCCAGCGGCCTGCGTCGCCTCGGTTGAAACAGCTCGTCGTCACCGGTGTCCGGAGTGAGGATCCGGCTGAGCCGCGCTGCAATGGTGTCGATCGAGATGTTGCCCTCCCCCAGGCCCACCTGGAGCGACTCCAGATCGTGATGACCCAGCTCCTGCGCAATCGACTCGAGGTACTTGTCCTTGTCGGCTGGGCTCAGGTCGCCCGCCTCTCTCTTGAGCAGGCTCTGGATCATTTCCTTGCCATCGGAGAGCGCTTCGTCCCTTCGCTCCTTGGTGAACCACTGCTTGATCTTCGATTTCGCCCGGCCAGTGCGGGCAAACCCCAGCCAGTCCCGACTTGGGCCCGCGTCCGGAGCCTTGGTGGTGAGCACTTCGACGATGTCCCCGGGCTGGAGGCGTGTCGACAGCGGCACCAACCGGCCGTTGACTTTGGCCCCGACACACCGGTGCCCGACCTCGGTGTGGACCGAATAGGCAAAGTCGATCGGGGTGGCACCAGCTGGGAGCGACTTGGCGTCGCCCCCCGGCGTCAACACGATCACCTCGTCCTGATAGAGGTCGAGTTTGAGGTTGGCCAAGAATTCCTCGGGATCCTCGTCGGCACTCCAGGTCGCCACGTCCACGTTGGGGACCCGGCTCATGTCCCCTTCCTTGTATCGCCAATGGGCGGCGATGCCGGCTTCCGCCCGCTGATGCATCTCCTCGGTGCGGATTTGAACCTCCAACGGCTTGCCCCCGGCCCCAATCACCGTGGTGTGGAGGGACTGATAGAGATTGATCTTGGGCATCGCGATGTAGTCCTTGAACCGACCTGCGACCGGCACCCAATGACTGTGGATCAGGCCCAGGGCGGCGTAACAGTCCCTGGTTGAGTCGGTGATCACCCTGATCCCCATCAGGTCGTGGATGTCCTCGAACGGGCGGTTCTGCTCCATCATCTTTCGATAGATCGAGTACTGATGCTTGGGGCGTCCGCTGACATCGGCTTCGATCCCTGCATCGGAGAGGATCCCGGTGACCTCGCTGACCATCTTCTCGATGAACGCCTCACGCTCCGGTGCCCGTTCGGCGAGTTTGGCGTGGATTTCGGCATTCGGCCCCGGATAGAGAATCGCAAAGCAGCGGTCCTCGAACTCGTGTTTGATCTCCTCCACTCCTAGGCGATGGGCGAGCGGGGCGTAGACGTCGAGGGTCTCCCGGGCAACCCTTCGTTGCTTCTCCTCACGCAGGGCTCCAACCGTGCGCATGTTGTGAAGCCGGTCGGCAAGTTTGATGATGAGGACTCGCACGTCCTTTGCCATCGCCACCACCATCTTGCGGATGGTCGCCGCCTGGGCCTGCTCCCGATTGGCGAAGCGAATCCGGTCGAGCTTGGTCACTCCGTCGATCAGGGAGGCAATCTCAGGACCGAATTGGGCCGAGATCTCCTTCAGCGTCAGCGGCGTGTCTTCAACGGTGTCGTGAAGCAAGGCGGCCGCAAGGGTGGGCTCGTCGAGCCCGTAGTCGGCCAGCACCAAGGCCACCGCGACCGGATGGGTGATGTAGGGATCTCCCGTCTTGCGGAATTGGCCCTTGTGCGCGGTCTCGGCGAGGTCATGTGCTTTGCGCAGCACTTCGAGATCGCCTTCCGGATGGTGCGACTTGAAGGCGTCGAGCACATCGGCCAGCGTGGCCGTGTGGTCCTCAGTCGTATCGAACGAGAGCATTTAGGGGGACACCGTCCAGCATGTCGGCTCCATTCAGGAATGCGAGCTCGATGAAGACTGAGATGCCAATCACGTCGGCACCGACCCGGCGGAGCAGGCGAGTGGCCGCGGCAGCGGTGCCCCCGGTGGCGATGACGTCGTCGACCAGGAGAACCCGCTCACCCTCGTGGGCGGCATCGACGTGTATTTCCAGGGCATCCATCCCGTACTCGAGCGTGTAGTCCTCCCGAACCGTCTCAAACGGGAGTTTCCCCGGCTTGCGAACCGGGATGAACCCGGCACCAAGCCGGTCTGCCACCGGAGTGGCCAGGGTGAATCCCCTCGCCTCGATGCCGGCGACCTTGGTGACACCCGAATCTGCGTATGGCTCTGCCATGGCGTCGACGAGCATCTTCAGCGCTTTCCCGTCGGCGAGAACCGGGGTGATGTCCTTGAAGATCACCCCCGGCTCGGGAAAGTCAGGAATATCGCGAATCAGGGCCGTGAGAAGTTCCACAACCGTGATTCTATTGGCGGGTCAAGCTCTCCCCGCCCGTTTCCGCCTCCCAACCTTTTGGGCCCTCTCCTCCCAGTGCAGCTCTTTCTCTTTCCACACCGCCAGGAGTGGTGCCGCGACAAAAATTGACGAATAGGTGCTGGCTGCAAGGCCGACGAATAGGGCGAGGGCGAATTCGGTGAGAGTCGGGGCTCCGAGGATCACACTGCCGACCAACAGGATGCTGCCGACCGGGATGAGCGAGGTCAAAGACGTGAAGAGAGACCTGGCCAGCACCTGATTCAGCGACGTATTCACGATCTCGGTGTAGGTCTTGTCGTCTTCGGTCTCGACCAACTCGTCGATCTTGTCGAAGACCACGACTCCGTCATAGAGGGAGTACCCGAGGATGGTGAGAATCGCCACCACCGTCGCCGGGCTCACCGTGAATCCGGTGATGGAGTAGACACCGACCGTGAGTATCAAGTCATGGAACAGGGCGGCGACACTCGCCATCGCCATCTTGAACTCGAGCCGCCACGTGATGAACAGAATCACGGCCCCCAGGAAGACCCCCAAGGCAAGAAGAGCTCGTCGGGCAACGAGGGCGCCAAAGCTGGGGCCAACGGCGTCTATCGAGACCTCGGAGCGTTCGCTCCCGGTCACCTCCACCAGGGCATCGATGGCGTCGCTCTCCACCCCAGGTTCAAGAGCCTCGGTGGTGACACGCACCGTCTCCCCGTCGTCGTAAAGCTGGATTG
>JALYNX010000231.1 GCA_030772935.1 Actinomycetota bacterium
TCCCGGGGAGACCCCGGATGTCGACTTGGGCATGGGCGCGGTCGGCTATCACATTGGTCTTGGTTCCGGCATGCAACATGTTCGTGGAGATCGTGAGATGGGTGGCAGCGTGGATGTACCGGGCCAGGGTCGGGTCGAACACCGCGATCCGGTCGATCTCGGCATCGAGCTGATCGATGTCGGTCAACCGGCAGGTCGACTCTTCACCGAGGCCGAGATTCTCGACGAAGGAGACCCATTCCCCGGTGATGTCTGCGGGAGCCGGGGTGTCGACCACCCCGGCCAGAGCAGACACCATCTTCTCCAGCGCATTGTCGGTGCCGTAGGGAAGGGCCCCATGCCCGGGTGCGCCGGTGGTCTCAAGAATCGACCAATAGGCGCCCTTCTCACCGATCGACACCGGCACCGCCCTGTGGTTGTCGCCCGGCAACCCCGGATAAGCCACCTCGGTCAGCAGGTAGTCGGCCTCGACCAGATCCCAATGCTCGTTGACCAGCGGCATGGCGCCGAGAACCCCGCCATTCTCCTCGTCGGCCACCGCGCAAAACACGAGGTCGCCCCGAGCCATCTTCTCCCCGTTCAGATAGGGGCGAACCGCAACCGTCATGGCCGCAGCCACGTTCAGCATGTCGACCGCGCCTCGGCCGTAGATCACTCCGTCGACGATTTCGGCTGCGAACGGATCCACGGACCATCCGGCTCGCTCGACCGGGACCACGTCGAGATGGGGCACCAAGGCCAAGGAGGGTGCCTCGGGATCGGTGCCCGAAATCCGATAGACCACAGACTGGCGGCCGGGCATCGGCTCGAACACCTCGCCCTCGACACCGAGGTACTCCACGACAGTCTCCACCGATCGCGCCTCGAATCCGCTGTCTGGCGTCCCGTCGTTGACACACTGGTTGCGTATCAACGTTTGCAGCAGTTCGACTGGGTCAGAGCTCATCGATCAACCTATCGAGCCACGGTCTTCTGGAGAATCTGCACCAGCTCATACATGGTGGGCGTCAGGTCGTAGTCGGCGACCTGATCCATTCCGACCCAGCGCGCCTGCTCGGCGTCGTCGGCGGCGACCAACTCCCCGCCTATCACCTGTCCTTCGAAGTCGATGATGACGATGTGGTCGTGTTCGGAGATGTGCTCGCCGACCCAAACCACTTCGCCCGTCTCCACGTCGAGACCGGTTTCCTCTCTCACCTCACGGATTGCTGCATCACGGAGCGTCTCGCCCGGGCCCACCTTGCCCCCGGGAACCGCCCACAGGCCCTTGTTCGGCTCGTGGCCCCTCTGGACGAGGAGGAGACGGTGGCCGTCGATCAAGACGACCCCAACCCCGACCACAAGCGAATCACTCACGTCTGTCATCGTGGTGCATCACGATCGATCTGGCACTAAACCCACCGGCCTCGAAAAAGTTCTTGACCAGACGATGACCGGGAAGGACATGGGCATCGAACTTCGTTATCCCGCGACCTCTCAACTCCTCGAGTGCGTACTCCCTCATCACCTCTCCGACCGATACCTCGCGGGCCTCGAGCTCGACGAAGACCAGCCTTATCGAGCCAATCTTCTCGCCACCAGCCTGTGGGAGCAAGCCCTCGACCCGGGCAACCAAGAATCCGAAAGGGAGATCTTCAATCTCCCCGATTACGACCAGGGTCGACTCGTCGTCCATGGCCTGGCGAAACGAATCCGATGCGGGTTCGGCGAGGCCATCGGCCAGTGGCCACATCGAGTGCAGTTCGGTCATTTCGGATTCGAGCAGTCGGTACAGTCGTTCGAGTGTGGCCAGATCGCCGGTTTCGGCCGGCCGCGCCGAGATTCTCATCGCTTCCAGAACCGTAACCGCCTGATCCCCCACACCGTCACCAGCTTCATTGCCTCGATGACGATTCCGGTCCCCATCTTCGAGGTACCTCGGATTCGGTCGCGGAAGCTGATCGGCACCTCGACCACGGAAAGCCCCTGCTGGTGCGCCCTCCACGCCATCTCCACCTGGAAGCCGTACCCGGAAGACTCTGCGGTCCGGTAGGGCAGGGACCGCAAGGCATCAGATCGAAAGGCACGGAAGCCCGCTGTGGCATCCCGGATCGGGATTCCCAACATGAGACGGGCATAGAGATTTCCGCCCCGCGAGATTGCCCTCCTTGGTAGCGGCCAATCCGGTGTTGCGCCTCCTGGAACGTAACGGGACCCGATTGCCAAGTCCGCTCCCCCGTCGATGGCGGATATGAGACGAGGAAGGTCGTCGGGATCGTGTGAGAAGTCGGCGTCCATCTCAACCACGATTTCCGCCCCGGCCCCGAGCGCCTGATCAAAACCCTGGGCGTAGGCCGGTCCGAGACCCTGCTTCGCCGTTCGGTGGATCACCGAGACCAAAGCGTCCTCACCGGCGATCCGGTCGGCGAGCTCACCGGTCCCGTCAGGTGACGAGTCGTCCACCACGAGCACCCGATAGCCCTGGGCGGTCACAGCGGCCACGATTTGTGAGAGGTTTTCCCGCTCGTTGTAGGTGGGAATTACGACTGTGACTCGGTCAGTAGGCACAGTCGGCGCACAGCATCTT
>JALYNX010000232.1 GCA_030772935.1 Actinomycetota bacterium
CCCGACCTGGTCATAACTTCCTCAGCCGCGCGGGCCCGGGCTACAGCAGAGGAGGCCGCCGCCGCAGGATCGTGGAATTGCCCGATAATCGTGGACCCCGAGCTCTACGGGACCGGGCCCGGGACAGTGCTGGCGATCGCGGAGCACAACGCCAGCGACCAAGAACGATTGATGCTGGTGGGGCATGAGCCGACTTGGTCGATGCTGGCCGAGCAGATCACCGGCGGCCGGGTCGAAATGAGGACCGCAGGGGTGGCTGCGATCGACCTGCTCGCCGACACCTGGCAGGGGCTGGATCAGGCCCGGGGATGGCTCAGATTCGTGGTCAACCCTCGCATGTTCTTCGACTCGGAATGGGACCGTGCAGCGTCGGGAGAAGGCTCGAGTGGCCCATGAACCGGGCGATTTGCAGGGCGTGACCTGGCAATTGGTTGGAATGACCGACGATTCCGGGGCGTTTATTCCTGTGTTGGGAAATGTGGTGATTACCGCCTTCTTCGACGACCAGGACCCGGTGTCGGGCAGCTCCGGCTGCAACCGAAACACAGGTCCCGCCATCCATGCGGACGATGGCCTCAGCTTTGGCGCCGTCGCCGCCACCAGGATGATGTGCTCGGATTCCCAGGTAATGGCTGAGGAATCGCGCTATCTCGACCTTCTGGCCCGAGTCGGCGACTACCGGATCTCGGTAGGTCCCGACGGGAGAAAGGTCGAACTGCTCGACGGCGAGGGGTCGCGAATCATGGAATTTTCGGAGATGTGGTGATCGGGGAACCCAACCCGATCTCATCACAGCTGACCGTTGTGGAAAAGAGGGGGGTTCACAAACCGCCCTTCTTGTGTCATAGTTGGGCGGCCCGGGGATCACTGCATCCCTGCCCAACGGGCCCCCAGGAGGACTTAGATCTTTATGGCTGCTGCTGAAACGCGTACTGAGAAAACTGACAAGCCACGCCCCCGTCTTCATTCGAAGCTCACGGACGAGCGCGGTCGTCTCACCACCGACCTCGTTTCCCAATACCTGACTGCAATCGGGGAGTATGACCTGCTCACCGCCGAGCAGGAAGTGGAGCTTGCCCAGAAGATCGAAGCCGGCGAAGAGGCAGCGGAGAGACTTGAGAAAGGCGAGTACAGCGGCAAGCGGGAGGAGATGGAGATGCGTCGCCTTTCCCGCCGCGGCGCCCAAGCCAAGGACGACTTCCTCACGGCCAACCTCCGCCTCGTGGTGGCCAACGCCCGTCGCTATGCCAACACGTCTGGCATCGACTTCCTCGACTTGATCCAGGAGGGCAACCTCGGTCTGATCCGCGCCGTCGAGAAGTTCGACTGGCGCAAGGGCTTCAAGTTCTCCACTTACGCCACATGGTGGATCCGACAGGCCATCACCCGGGCCATTGCCGACAAGTCGCGCACGGTTCGGATCCCGGTTCACCTGCATGACACCCTGGCCGCGGTCCGGGCTGCCCAGGCGTCGCTCAAGGCCGAGTTGGGTCGGGACCCCCGGCCCGAGGAGATCGCAGAGGAGGCGGGCGTTACCGCCGACAAGGTCGAACTGGCGCTGAGTGTCGCCGACACCGTCTCGCTCGAGCAGCCGATCGGTGAGGACGGCGCTCAACTCGGAGACTTCATCGAAGACGAGGACGCCGCCGATCCGGTGCAGATGACCGAGGAGATGGACGTCGCCAACTCGCTGCGGATCTCGATCGAGCGGCTCCCCGAGCGTGAGGGTCGGATCCTGGCCCTTCGTTACGGCTTCTACGACGGTGTCCCCAGGACTCTGGAGGAGATCGGCGACGAGTTCAATCTCACCAGGGAGCGGATTCGACAGCTGGAGAAGCTCGCCCTCTGCCGGCTCCGTCACCCCTCTTTCGGGATCAGAGAAGCCGACCTGGTCTGAGGCTCCCCCTAATTGGGAGCGTGGGGGCCGTATCTGACCCCTGTGTGTCCCAATTACGAGGGTAATTCATCCGGGTTCACTCGGAGCCCGTCGTAGAATCCGTCCTTGTTTGGTCGGTCATCGGCCTTGACTTAAACCAAACTTGAAGTTGTACGTTTCACTCATGTCATCCGACACCACCTCCCCCTGGTCGGTGCTGCGCGACGGAATCCGCCTCATCTGGCGGTTCGTCAAGGGGCATCCGGCGGCATACGGGCTCGCGGCCTTCGGCGCGGCCCTGTTCGCCGGCGCCATCATCGCCTCGGCGTTGGTGATCGGCCGGGTCACTGATGATGTGATCATCCCGATCCTCGACGAAGGTTCCGGCCCCGAAGGCTTGTTGGTGCCTGCGGCGGCGGCCATTCTCCTGGTGGCGGTCATCAAGGCTTTCGGAATCGTGATGCGGCGCACCTCGGCGGGCTGGCTCCAGTTTGCAACCCGACAGGACGTTCGAAATGAGCTCCTCGCCCACCAGCTGTCGCTGCGCATGTCCTGGCTCAACCGTCAATCCATCGGGGACCTGCTGGCGGTGGCAGATGCCGACGTCGATCAGGGCACCGGTGTCCTTGGCCCCCTGCCCTACGCCACCGGCGTGTCCCTCCTCCTCGTGGGGACGATCGTCATGATCACGCTGATCGACCCTTGGCTCGGCCTCGGCGCCACTGTCGGCCTGATCGTTGTCGTCATCGTCGACATCCGGGGGAGCTGGATCACCTATGGGCTCTGGGAGAAGGTCCAACAATCACGGGGCGAGGTGGCCGCGGTGGCTCACGAGTCATTCGATGGTGCTCTCACCGTGAAGGCACTGGGACGGGAGAGCTATGTCGCTCATCACTTCGGTATCGCCTCCGACATTCTGCGAGACCGTTTGATCAAGGTCAACTCGACCTGGGCCTCGTATCAGGCCGTGATCCGGGCCCTGCCCCAGGCGCTCATCATCGCCTTGCTCGCCGTGGGCGCATCCCGAATCCAGGCCGGGGCAGTGACACCAGGCGAGGTGGTCACCGTTGCCTATCTCCTGGCGCTGCTCGCATTCCCCATCCAACTGATTGGTTTCGTGCTCTGGGATCTCGCCGGGAGCCTTGCCGGGTGGAGACGGGTTCAGGCGGTGTTCGACGCCGACGAGCGGATGGAATACGGAGACGCCATGGCGCGTTCCGACAGTGGAGCCGCACCGATCCGGGGTGAGACCGTCCATTTCTCCTACGACGGCTCGGGACCGACCCTGGAAGGCCTCGATCTCGATCTGAGGGCAGGGACCACTCTGGCTGTGGTCGGGCCCACCGCCTCTGGTAAGTCGACTCTGACCCTGCTCCTAGCCCGTCTCTGGGATCCCGCGGCGGGCGTGATTCACCTCGACGATCAGGACCTGCGCTCGTTCGCCGCCTCGGAGCTGCCCAAGGAGGTCTCCTATGTGACCCAGGATGCCTTCCTTTTCGATGACACCGTGGCAGGCAACATCACCTTGGGCCAGGAGTTCTCCGACACCGAGATCAGGGCAGCTGCGCGCCTCGCCGGTGCCGAGTCGTTTATCGCTGCCCTGCCCAACGGTCTGGATACCCAACTCGGAGAGAGGGGAACCACCCTCTCGGGGGGGCAGCGTCAGCGGATCGCGTTGGCGCGGGCTCTGATCCGCAAGCCACGGCTTCTGATCCTCGATGATGCGACCTCGGCGGTTGACCCATCGGTGGAAGCGGAGATCCTCCGCAGTCTGCGTTCGGCCGCTCTCCCTTCGACGATCGTTGTCGTCGCCTACCGGCCGGCCTCGATCCGCCTTGCCGACGAGGTGGTCTATGTCGACGAGCGGCGTGTCGTCGCACACGGCCCTCATGATGAGCTTCTGGAGACGACACCGGGTTACGCACGTCTGGTGCAGGCATACGAGGAGGACGCCCGGAGGATGGCAGGTGAGGCGTCATGAGCGATTCGAGGTCGAGCACCAGGATGCTGGTCAACGCGTTTCGGGTGGCCCCGTCGCTGAAACATGGCCTCCGGGTCACTTTGCTGATGGCGATGACCGGCCAGGCAATCACGGTCGTGACACCGGTCGTGATGCAGAAGATCATCGACGACGAGATTCTCGCCCCCGGTGGGGTGGACATGGCCGGGGTACTGCAGAAGGCAGTCATTGCGCTTGGCGCGCTGGTTGTGGGCGCGATCGTGGGTCGCTCCGCGGTGCACCGTTTGATTCGAAGCTCCTCGACGGGGCTCTCCGACCTGAGGACCATGACCTTTGGGCATCTGCTCCGGCGATCGGTCCTCCACACCGAAGGCGATCGCCGTGGAGACCTGGTGTCGCGGGTCACCTCGGACGTCACCACTCTCGAAGAGTTCATGGAGTGGGGTGGCGTAGGGATGATCATCGCCGGCAGTCAGGTGCTGCTCTCGCTCGCAGCGATGTTCTATTACGAGTGGCGTCTTGCCCTGGTGGCCCTGTTCGGAGTCCTGCTCTACCTCGGCATGATGAGATGGTTCCAGAAAGTGCTGTCCCGCAACTACGACCGGGTCCGCACCGAGGTGGGCAACTCGCTGGGTGTGTTGAGCGAGTCGATCACGGCCATCCCGGTGGTCCGGGCCTATGGGATCGAGGCAGCAACCAAGGAGAAGGTGGCCGAAGCCTTGGAACGCCGATTCTGGTCGGAGTTCCGCACCGCCCGGTATGGCAACATCCTTTTCTCCTCCGCGGAGATCTTCGCCGGGACCCTGACCGCTGCCATCGTGATCGTCGGCCTCATCGTCGGCACCAACCAGGGGATGACGGCAGGAACCCTCGTTGCCTTCCTGTTTCTCACCAACCTGCTGATCGAGCCGTTGCAAGTCGTGGTCGAGACTCTCGAATTGGGTCAGAGCGCCGCCTCGGGGCTGCGTCGGGTCTTGGGAGCATTGGACAGCGAGATCGAAGTGTCCGACCCGGTTGATCCTGATCATCTGCGGCCTGGCGGGCTCAGCGCCCGATTCAAGGAGGTCTCCTTCTCGTATGAGGAGGGGTCCGAAGTGTTGAGCGCGGTGACGGTGGACATCCCGGTCGGTTCCCGCATCGCGGTGGTGGGCGAGACCGGATCCGGCAAGACCACCTTCGCCAAGCTGCTGGTGCGACTGATCGACCCGACGGAGGGCACTGTCTCAATTGGTGGCGTCAACGCCGCCAGGCTCCCCCTGGAGGAGTTGCGGTCCCGGGTGGCGTTCGTGCCACAGGAGGGGTTTCTCTTCGATGACACGGTCGCCGGGAACGTCCGATACGGCAGCCCGGAAGCCGATGACGCCGAGATCTGGACCTCGTTTCATGAGCTGGATCTGGGAGATTGGGTGGCCGGCCTGCCCCAAGGCCTCGATACTCCCGTCGGGGAGCGAGGAGGAAGTTTGTCGGCTGGTGAGCGCCAGTTGGTTGCCCTGGTCCGGGCCTGGATCGGATCGCCCGACTTGCTAGTCCTCGACGAGGCGACCTCAGCCGTCGACCCGGCTCTGGATGTCGCGCTTCGGCACGCGATGCGGCGTCTGATCGAAGGCCGGACATCGGTGACCATCGCCCACCGTTTGGCCACGGCCGAGGGTGCAGACGAGGTCCTGGTGTTCGATCGGGGCCGTCTCGCCGAGCGGGGGCATCATCATGACCTCATCGCCCAGGGCGGGGTCTACGCCGCGCTCTATCACGATTGGGCAGCCGGCACCAAGACGGTGTGAACGCGGCTCCTATTTCTCGGGCGGGGGAACATAGGTCCCGGTGGTGAACTTGCCCCCATCGACCTCCACCTCCCAGGTCGAGCCCTTCGAGCAGTAGAACCGGGACTCGATGCTCAGCCCCGCCCACATCAGCCTCGTGATGATGGCGGGTATCGCATCCCCGTGAGAACAGATGACCGCGTTGTAGCCGATCAGTGATTCGACCAGTTGCCAGGTTGCCTCGAGATCCGGCGCTTCCGCTAGGGCATCGGTCACCTCGATAGGGGCACCCGTCAGCTTCGACAGAGGCCCCATGGTCAGTGTGCAGCGGTCGTAGGGGCTGCTGAGTATTCGCTCGATGCCCCGAGGTGCCAATCTCTGCGCGATCGCATCCGCCTGGCGCCCCCCCGATTTGGTGAGCGGGCGGTTGAGGTCGTTCCCTTTCCATTTCGACCGATCCCCCGCGGGCGCATGCCGGACCAGGAAGAGGGTTCCCGTCTTGGCGAGTTTCTTGAGGTCGGTTTCCATGACGAGCTCACGATCACGCTCGTAGTTGAGGAGGGCGGCCGCCTTCCTCCGGGTGAGCCAGCGGATCCGATCGACCTCGGCGTTCACGCTGAAGCCGGGACTGTCCGGCAATGGACGCATAGCGAACCAGGTCACGTCCTTGGTGCCTCCAGCGACCCGATATCTGGTCTGCCCGAGGGGGGCGATGATCCGGCAGTGAAAGCCGGTTTCTTCCAAGACCTCGCGGATCGCGGTTTGCTCCGGGGTTTCCTTGGAATCCGCCTTGCCCTTGGGCAATGACCAATCGTCATAGCGCGGGCGATGGGTCACCAGAATCTTGAGACGGCCCTTCTTCGTCGGCCGTAGAACGACGCCCCCGGCGGCTCGGATGAGTCGTGGCACCCGGGTGAGCTTAGAGGCCGAACCGCCTAGCGTCTGGCGGTGGTCAGTTGGGATCGCTCGATCGTCCCGTCGGCCTTGAGCTCGGAGCCGGTGAGGTCAATTGTCACATAGGCACATGTTTCGCAGACTCTTCGCATGATTCCGGCACCGATGTGCTGGCCTTCGGCGTAGTCATGGTTGCCTTTGCGACAGTCCGCGACCCGGTGCTTGGACGATTTCAGTTCTGGATGGATATGACTCATGACTTATCCAGAGCCTAGGGCCGGCGCTGAAATCTCATAGCGAATCCAGTTCGCCGACAATCCAGCTCACCCCGTCATCCACGCTGTTTGCCCAATAAATACCTTCGATTTCGGCTCCGATGATGAGGACTAGCGCATCGGCGACCTTTTTCCACTGCTCCCCGACCGCGGCGCTGGGAAGGGGCAGGTGCCCGGTCCGTCGCCTGATGAAATTGACGTTCCAAACCAGCAGCAGTTCGGTTGCGGTGCCGAGGGATCCGGGAAGGGTGAGAGTGGCGTCAGCCCTTTCGCACATCACGTCGATCCGGTGAGCGAGGCTTCTGGCCTCGATCAGCTCGTGCACATATGGGTTGGCACCTTCCCGGTCCGGGAACAACGTCGGGGCGGTGACGCCGACGACGAGACCACCGGCGCCCGCGGCGCCCAGCGAAACCGCTTCCATGGTCCCCCCATAGCCACCGGTTACCACGGCGATTCCAGCTGAGCCAAGCCGAGCCCCGGCGGCGACAGCGTCGGCCCATTCGGTCGAATCGAGCTCGGTTTGCGACGATCCGAAGACCGCAACGGTCCGAGTCGCTTTCAATTGTGGATAACCTCCTCGATCCCGGCGATCACTCGTTTCACATCGATCAGGGCGTGCTTCTCGATGGCGAACTGGGGCCAGGGGACGTCGAACCCGGTGACTCGCACAATGGGCCCTTGCAGGTCATAGAGGGCTTTCTCGGCCACCACGGCGGCGACTTCGGCAGCAACTCCAGCTGATCCCTGCGGTTCCTGGACCAGGAGAAGCCGACCTGTTTTCGCCACCGACGAGAGAACGGTTTCGCGATCCCAGGGGAACAGCGTCCGGAGGTCGATGATCTCGACCGAAGCCTCGACCTGCGCTGCAGCTTCCAAGGCCACCGGCACCATCCCCCCGTAGGTCACAAGGGTGAGATCGGTCCCCTGGGCCCTGATCCGTGCTCTACCGATGGGGATTGTGAAGTGCTCGATCGGGACTTCCTCGCGTCCCGCCCGATACAGGACTTTGGGCTCGAGGAATATCACCGGATCGTCCCCTTCGAGGGCAGCCGCCAGCAGGCCCTTGGCATCCGTGGGTGTCGAGGGGCACACCACGACCAAGCCGGGGGCGTGGACGAAGTAGGCCTCCGGGGAGTCACAATGATGCTCATGGGCTCCGATGCCGGCGCCGCTGGGAAAGCGAACGACAACCGGGACGGTTGAATTGCCTCGGGTTCGATAGCGAAATCTGCCGAGGTGGCTGACGATCTGGTCAAACGCCGGGTACACGAAGCCCTCGAATTGGATCTCGGCAACGGGGCGGGCGCCGGCCAGGGCCATCCCCACCGCGGCCCCGACGATCCCCGATTCGTTGAGCGGGGTGTCGATGACTCGTCCCTCGCCGTACTTGGCCTGGAGGCCATCGGTGATCCGAAAGACGCCTCCACTGATTCCGATGTCCTCGCCGAGGAGGATCACGTCGGGATCGCGTTCCATCGCCTGATCGAGGGCAGCGTTGAGGGCGTCGGCCATGGTCCAGGACTCGGTGGGGCCTGCTGCTGGCGTATCACGCCCGATGTTCCAGACCTCGTCGGTCCCGAAGGTTGTCTGCTCCTCGCCATGAGCCTTCTGCATCGCGTGGAGCTGGTCGACCACATGGCCCGGAATCCGGTGAAACCCGTGTCTGATGGCATCATCCCGACCGGGAAGCGGCTCGGCCTCGATGGCAGTTATCGCCGCGTCAACCTGGTCGGCGGTCTCCTGGGAGACCTTCTCGCCCACCCGTTTGTCCCACTCGCCGCGCTTCTCGAGAAAGCGCCGAAGTCGCTCGATGGGGTCGCGTTGCTTCCATTTCTGCTCTTCCTCACGGGACCGGTAGCGGGTTGGGTCGTCCGCAGTGGCATGGGGCCCGTAGCGGTAGGTCATGGCTTCGATGAGGGTCGGGCCCTGGCCCTTGCGGGCTCGCCGAACCGCGATTCGTGTCGCCAGGTACATCGCGATTGGATCCATCCCGTCGACCCTGAACCCGTCGAATCCGTAGGCCGCGGCTTTCTGAGCGATGGTTTCGGACGCCGTCTGCTTGTCGTAGGGGACAGAGATCGCGTAGAGGTTGTTGGCGCAGATGAAGACGGTCGGCGTCTTCCAGACTCCGGCGAAGTTCATTCCGGCGTGGAAGTCGGCCTCCGAAGTTGCGCCATCGCCGAAATAGACGGCAGTAACCGTGTCCTCACCGCGGAGCTTGGTCACGTATGAGTAGCCGACAGCATGTGGGAGCTGGGTGGCGATGGGAACAGTGACGATCCCTGTTCGGTACTTGTCGAGGTCCCATCCGGTGTTGGGCAGCCCCTTCCAGTAGGCGAGGAGGGCTTCGACAGGGAGACCACGTGTCACTTGGACGGCATGCTCCCGATACGAGGGAAACACGAAGTCGTCCGGCTTCAGAGCCAGGGCCGAGCCGATCTGAACCGCCTCCTGGCCTTCGAGCATGGCATAGGTCCCGAGACGACCTTGACGCTGCAAAGAGAGCATCCGGCGATCCAGGGCCCGGGCCAGGACCATCCGTCGGTACATCTGTTGGTAGAGCTCGGGGTCGAGCCCGGGGTCGTCACCAACCAGATGACCTTCGGCATCGATGATCCGAAGCAGGCGTTTTCTCGATTGCTCCGCAGTCTCGGTGGGTATGAGTGCCTCGAGACCACGGCCCAGTCCGCCTCTCCTTGCCAATGCCTGTTCCCTTCCTCTCTTCGGTTGGAATCCGCTATCCGTTGACGGTAGGCGATGGTACGACGTGGCCTCAAAACCTCTGATGATTAGGGCATGGCGGCTCGATTCGGGGTTGAAGGCCGCCGCTATCGTCTCTGGATGCCCACCTTTCGCCAGGACCTGGCTGCATTGGGCGCCTATGTGCCAGGGCGCCCGATCGAGGATGTCGCCGGCGAGATGGGAATCGCACCTGACCAAATTGTCAAGCTCGCTTCGAACGAGAGTCCCGACGGCCCTTTTCCCGGTGTTATCGAGGCCGCGGCAGGTGAACTGGCCAGCTCACATCGCTATCCCGACAACGATGCCCCCGCCCTCTCCACCGCTCTTTCCGGTTGGCTCGGGGTTCCAGCAGAGCACCTGTGGCTCGGAGCGGGCAGCGTGGCCCTGTTGGGGAACATCGCTCTGGCGGTGGGTGGGCCGGGAACGAGCGCGGTTCTTGGATGGCCCTCTTTCGTCATGTACCGCAACGTGTCGCGGTGGGCAATGACTGAGACCGTCGAAGTCCCCTT
>JALYNX010000233.1 GCA_030772935.1 Actinomycetota bacterium
AAACGAACTCAGCCGTACCCTCGACATCGGCAAGCGATGCGCCACCAGCCAGTTGCACGGCAGCCTCGCCGGCAGCCTTGCCCAGCGCACGGGCGTCTTTCCACACCGACACCGACTGGGTACCTAGTGCCACACGGTTGAGGGCGGCAACGTCAGCATCCTGACCGGACAACGGAATGTTGAGACCCTGAGCCGCGAGAGCGGCGGCGGCGCCAGTGGCCATACCGTCATTCTCGGACACCACGGCATCAACTTCGTTGTTTTCCTGCGTCAGCCACTGCTCCACTGCGGTCTGCGCGAGTGCGGGATCCCAGTTGTCTGTGTAGTCCTCACAGCAGATCGTGATGTCGCCTGCCGCAACCGCCGGGCCGATTACCTTCTCGATCCCTTCACGGAGGAAGTCCGAGTTGGCGTCCGAGCCGTTGCCCTTGACGATGATGTAGTTGCCGGTCGGCACCAGATCGAAGATGACCTCGGCCATCAGCTGTCCCACCAGGACGTTGTCGAAGCTGACATAGAAGGTGTTCGCATCCTCGATGAGGCGGTCATAGGCAATGACCGGGATTCCCTCGGCAGTCGCGGCTTCAACAGCGGGGAGGATCGCTTGCGTGTTCTGAGCAAGGATGATCACCACATCGGCGCCGTCAGAGATCAGCTTCTCCACGTCAGTGATCTGCTGCTCTTCAGATGACCCAGCATCTGAGGAGATGTAGTCACAACCGCCGGCCTCGAGGGCGGCCACGATTGCGGGCTCATCGTGCTTGGCCCATCTCTCTTCGTTGTAGTTGTTCCATGACATGCCGACGGTGCAATCCCCGGCTGCCCCGGTGGACCCGGTGCCTCCGTCGCCAGTAGTGGTACTACCAGCGTCGTCACCACCACAGGCGGCGACCACCATCACCAGCACCGCCAGAAGCGCCAAAAAGCGGCGATTCAATAGTTTCATTGGGTTCCTTCCTCCAGTGAATGTCCCACGACGGGACCCGCGTACTGTAGTCACGCCAGCCCGACACGACCCACCAAATCCATGACGAACCTGAAACCCCGATCCCGCATCGAAGCGCGCACCCGAGTCCGTCCCACAGTCTGGTTGGTGGCGGGCGTCCTTGCCGGATCCCTGATCGCGATCGGTGTCGTCGCACTGGTCAGGGTGGTCATCGACGCAGGGGCCCCCCCTAGGGCGAACGGCGCCCCGTTCTTCGTCGAGGAGGCGATGGCGGCCGGGATCGACCACCGCTACGAAGGCGAATTCGCTTTCTTCGTGGGAGGCGGCGTGGCCGTGTTCGACTGCAACGACGACCAATTCCCCGACCTCTACGTCGCCGGGGGGGTCAACCCTGCTGCCCTCTACCGCAACCAGAGCCCGGTGGCCGGAGCGTTGCATTTCGAGCATGTGACTGCGCCGCAAACAGACATCACTGAGGTCACCGGTGCTTACCCCCTCGATGTGGACGGCGACAAGAGAATCGACCTCGCCGTCCTGAGAAATGGGGAGAACGTGATGCTCCGCGGGCTCGGCGATTGTCGCTTCGAACGGGCAAACGAGGTCTGGGGCATCGGGGGCGGTAATGAGTGGACCACCGCTTTCAGCGCCATGTGGGAAGGGTCGGCGGCCCTTCCGACGCTGGCCTTTGGCAACTACGTCGCCCTGTCCGACACCGAAGAACGTGACGGCTGCTCGGACAGCGTGATGATGAGACCGAATGAGACCGCCACCTATGGCAGCCCGATCCCCCTATCCCCTGGGTGGTGCACACTCTCCATCCTCTTCAGCGATTGGGACCGGTCAGGGCGTCGAGACCTGAGGATGACCAACGACCGTCATTACTACCGCGATGGTGAAGAGCAGTTGTGGAGGGTCGCCGAAGGCGAGGCTCCACGTCTCTACACCGAGGCGGATGGATGGCAGAAGATGAGCATCTGGGGGATGGGCATTGCCAGCTATGACCTCACCGGCGACGGCCTTCCTGAGGTCTTCTTGACCAGTCAGGGAGACAACAAGCTGCAGACTCTGGCGGGGGAAGCGGGGCCGCACTACACCGACATCGCACTCGACCGCGGCGCCAACGCCCATCGTCCCTTCGCCGGCGAGGACCTGCTACTCCCCTCCACCGCCTGGCACGCCGAATTCCAGGATGTGAACAACGACACCTACGTAGACATTTTCGTCGCCAAGGGCAATGTCGAGGCGATGCCAGAATTCGCGGCAGACGATCCGAGCAACCTCCTCCTGGGGAATCCGGACGGAACATTCACCGAGGGCGCCGAAGACGCCGGAATCGTGAACTTCGCGACAGGCCGGGGTGGCGCCCTCGCCGACCTCAACCTCGACGGCCTGCTCGACATGATTCAGGTCAACCGGCGGGAGAACATAAGTCTGTGGCGTAACGTCGGATCTGGTGCAGCGGATCTACCAGAACCCGTCGGCGGATGGATTGCGCTCCAACTCGAACAGCTCGGGCCGAACCGAGACGCCATCGGCTCGTGGATCGAGGTGCGGGCGGGCGATCAGAGGATGGAGCGCGAGTTGACTGTGGGCGGCGGTCACGCCAGTGGCCAGTTGGGATGGATCCATTTCGGCTTGGGAGCCCAAGCGGAAGCCGAGGTTCGGGTGCAATGGCCCGACGGAGAGAAGGGACCGTGGATGACCGTGGAGGCGAATCGGTTCGTGATCATCGAACGTGGAGACTCCGAGGCGCAGCCATGGCTTCCGCCGGGGGGATGACCAAACGATGAGCAGCTCCCTTGTCGAGGTGACCCTGCCCGACTTCGGGATGCCGGAGGCGATGCCCCAGATCCCGGCGGCCGTGTACCTGGACCGTGTTAATCGCCTCCGCCAGAGGGCCCTCGAGCGCGCCTACGACTGTCTCGTGGTCTACGCCGATCGGGAGCACAGCGCCAACCTCTCTTATCTAACGGGCTTTGACCCTCGCTTCGAAGAGGCGATCCTCATCCTCGGACCGACCGACGAGCCGGCGATCCTCGTGGGGAACGAGTGCTATGGGATGGCAGGGGCCGCACCCCTGCCCATGCGTCGGCATCTATTCCAGGATCTGAGTCTTCCCGGCCAGCCGAGGGACCGCTCCCGATCCCTGCCCGAGATCCTGGCCTACGAGAACATCCACCGTGGCAGTCATGTCGGGGTGATCGGGTGGAAGGGGTATTCCGATCGGGAGCTCATGGAAGTTCCGGCTTTCATAGTCGACCTCTTGCGTCGTCTTACGGGGCCGACTGGCACCGTGGAGAACGCCAACGACTTGTTGATCGCAGCCGACGACGGGCTCCGGGTCATCAACGAAGTCGAGCAACTCGCCTCGTTCGAGTACGCCGCGTGTCATACCTCCAACGGAGTTCGACTGCTGCTTTCGGGACTGGAGCCCGGGATGACCGAGCAGGAGGCTGTTCGACTCCTCCAGTGGAATGGGATGCCGCTTTCGTGTCATCTCATGCTGACCGCCGGGCCCCGAGCGTCTCTGGGATTGCTCAGCCCCGGCGATCGCCCCATCGAGCGCGGAGACCGATTCACCGTCGCCTTTGGCATTTGGGGTGCCCTCAATTGCAGGGCGGGCTTCGTCGTGGAAGACGCCGGCGAACTGCCAGACGAGATCAACGATTACGTCGAGCGGCTGGTTGGCCCCTACTACGAGGCGGTGGCCGAATGGTATGGCGCTCTTCGCATCGGCCAAACCGGTGGTGTGCTGCAGGGGATCATCGACCGTCACCTCGGCGATCCATTCTTCGGGATCTTCCTGAATCCCGGTCACCAGATCCACCTCGACGAGTGGGTCAATTCCCCGATTACTCCCGGGTCGAACATCGAGCTCCGTTCGGGGATGGCATTCCAGGTCGACGTCATCCCGGCGACCGGCACCGACTACTTCACCACCAACATCGAAGACGGCATTGCACTCGCCGACCAGTCGCTGCGTGCGGCCTTCGCCGCGGACTACCCGACGGCATGGGCGAGAATCCAGGCGAGACGTGACTTCATGGCCAACGGCCTCGGAATCGACCTGCATCCCGATGTCCTGCCCTTCTCCAACATCCCGGCATATTTGGCGCCGTTCTTGCTCCGGCCCGACCGGGTGATGACGATCTCCAACTAGACGTCGAGCAAGGCGTTGGTCCAAGACCCACCGTTGGCGTTGGAGGCCATGGCGGCGTCTACGAACTTGACCCCGAGCGCACCGTCCACCTCATTCGGGAAGTGGAGAGCGAGCGGGTCGGGCTCGTGGCCCGTGCGTCGGGCGGCAATCGCTTCGGCCGCGTCCGTGTAGAGGTTGGCGAAGGCCTCGGGAAAGCCCTCCGGGTGCCCGGACACGATTCGGGTGGCCCGAGCCGATAGCGGCAACGTGCCCGGCCCGTTGGGGGGCCTGGTCTGGGCCGGGCCGCTGAGCGGCTTGAAGATGAGGACGGTGGGTTTCTCCTGTTCCCACTCGAGGCTGCCCCGGGTCCCGGATACCCGGATCCTGAGGCAATTCTCAACGCCCGCAGCCGCCTGGGTCACCCAGAAGGA
>JALYNX010000234.1 GCA_030772935.1 Actinomycetota bacterium
AGTCCAAGGACCAATCAGAGCGGGGCTAGTCCACCGCTTCCTCGGCGTTCACGATTCCGGCTCCATAGAACCCGTTGAAGTCCTCGTCGCCGTCACAGAAAGCGGTGAACTCCGGCGGGCGCCCCACGTCCTCATAGGAGAACGGGTTAATCGCAGGGCAGGCGGTCTCGGTCGCCGACCGGGTCAGGATCCGCTCCACCCGATCGGGATCCATACCAAACCCCCTGCGACCCGAGCGTCCTTCTTCGCTGATGATCAGAGCCACCACTCCGGTCACATGCGGGGATGCCATCGAGGTTCCCTGCAAGTACTGGTAGTAGGCGCAGATGCTGCCTTTGCAATCCTTGACCACGAAGTCGTTGGTCGGGTCGCCGTTTGCGTCGATATCTCCCAGTTCGATCGCAACGTTTACGGGATATGGGGCGAGCACCAGGTTGCTCGCAGTCCGGTGGGTTGGTGTCCCCAGCCCATCCCGGAAATAGCCACCGGGCGCACTGACCGTGATCTGCTCCACGCCGTAGTTGGAGTAGTCGGCCTTGGCCGTACTCGGGCCCACAGCCGAGACGCCGATCACATGCGGGCCCTCCACCGGGAGGTCGATGCAATCGTTGTCCACTGCCCGTAGGTACTCGTCACCAATCGGGAAGTCGGGGCTGGTGGCGTCGACCTTCGTCGCCGCCCCCAGGTCGATGTTGCTGTTCCCCAACGACCCGACCAGGGTCACTCCATGGGAATGGGCATACTCCATAGCTCGGAAGTGGGCCTGGATGATGGTCTGTTGCTCGATGAGCTCCTCGGGAGTCAGCGCCGGGATGGCATCGTCCGCAGAGGCACAGTTGAACAGCCAGGGATCGGTGTAGAAGCTCATGTTCACGACATCGATCCCGTTGTCACCGGCGTAGGTCAGGGCGTCGACCACCGCAGGGAGGAAGAAGAACCCCGAGTCCTGGCCGGCCCTCAGGTTGACCAGGGTCACTTTCGGCGCCACTCCGGCGGTGCCGAGTCGGTTGATCGGTGCGGCCACCGTTCCGGCGACATGAGTGCCGTGCCCGTTCTCGTCTACGTTGGAGGCGTCCTCGCATGAGGCGTCTGCCTCTAGGGCGCAGTCTCCGTCGATGAGGGGTATGTCGGTGGTGAAGTTGCGACTCAGCCGCGAACTGAAATTGCTGGCGATATCGGGGTGGGTACCGTCGATTCCGGTGTCGATGATCCCGACCAGGACCTGCCTGCGTCCCTGCTGCTCGTCGTAGCTGCCCTTGGCTGTGGCGTCGATCATCTCCATGTCCCATTGCAGCGACGCCAGTGGCTCCTCACCACGACGTGAGTGCCTCTGTGATGACCCTTCCCTCTGCGCGTCTCGCTCTGATTGGAGACGCTCGTCATCGGATTTGCGCTCGTCCGGTCGAGTGGTCCCGATCGCTTCGTTGGTCGCAGCTCCGAACACTGCCGCGTCGGCTGAGACTGCGGAAACGAAGTTCTCCGGATTGGCGACGGTCACAGTCGCCAGGCCCACCGCCTCGTTGACTGCGGTCACTTGGCCTCCTGCCGCCTCCACGGCGGCCACACCTTCGGCGGTGCTCGTACCTTCCTCGAAAAGGACTACGAAGCTCTCGGCCCCGGCCTCCGTGGCCTCGGTTTGGGCAAACCCCGGCACAGACAACGCCAGGGCGGCGATGAGGGCTACGAGGATTACGAATGATCGGCGCATGAGACTCCCTTTGTCGCGATCAGAGGCAGTTATACCCACTCGGAGTCTGCGACAAACTATTCACTCACCCAGCCGTTCGCCGGACAGTGCGACCAGGACCGGCCTTCGCTTCGCGGCGGTCAACGGTCACTCTGCCTTTGAACGGCCGTCCAGGCCGGATTCCTACACTCGCCCAATGACCCGGAGACGAGATATGCCCGCCTCGGGGAGGATCGCATTGCCTATCAGGTAGTGGGGAAGGACCAAGAACGGGAGCCCATCACCCAGTGAGCACATACGACGAGAAGCGGACATTCGCCAAGACCCCGGAGCCACCCGGACAGCACATCGCGGCCGATGTCGATCCGCTGACCGCACCCGTCGGGCAGACATTCGTCATCCAGCAACATCACGCCACCGCCCTTCATCACGACGTCCGACTGGAGATGCTGAACGAGGAGGGCCCGGTGCTGGTCTCCTGGGCGGTCCCCAAGGGCCTGCCCCGGCGTCGGGGTCAGCGCCACCTCGCCATCCGCACCGAGGACCATCCGATGGGATACGCCAGCTTCAGCGGGTCAATTCCCCAGGGGGAGTACGGCGGGGGAGAGGTGCGAATTTTCGACCACGGCGAATATGAGATGGTGGACCGCACCGATGAGCGGCTCACCTTCCGCCTGGAGGGGGAGCGTCTGGCCGGTATCTGGCATCTGGTATACACCGGGCCCAAATCCGGCAAGGAGCAGTGGCTGGCTCTCATGTCCAAAGACCAGCGCCCACCCTCCGACGAGCGACCTCCACTCGATCCGATGTTGGCCACGCTCACCGCCGAGGCCTTCGACGACCCGGAATGGGGTTTCGAGCCGAAATGGGACGGGATTCGCGTCCTCGCCATCTGCGAAGAGGAGACCCGACTCATCTCACGCAACGACCACGACATCACCGTGGCCTATCCCGAACTTCAACGAATCCACGACCAGTTGGTGGCCCTGGAGGCGGTTCTCGATGGTGAGATCGTGGCCTTCGACCAGGGAGTCCCCTCGTTTCAGACACTTCAGCAACGGATGCATCTCAGGGACCAGCGACAGATCGAGCAGGCGACCCAGCGGATCCCGGTGGCCTACATCGTGTTCGACCTGCTCTACATCGACGGAAAGAACCTGATCGGCAGGTCGCTGCAGGAGCGGCGCCGGATACTCGAGGAGACGATCGTCGCTACGGATCGGATCCAGATCTCGCCGATCACCGAGGGCGCGGGCCAGGCGTTGTTTGAGGCGGCGGCGGCACAGGGGCTGGAGGGGATCATGGCCAAACGACTCTCCTCCCCGTACGTGCCGGGGGCGCGATCCCGTGACTGGCTCAAGGTGAAGGTCACCTTCGACGCCGACGTGGTCATCGTGGGATGGACCGAAGGGGAGGGGCGACGAGCGGGGAGCCTGGGCTCGCTGGTGATGGCGGTCTACGACGAGGGCAAATTGCGTTACGTCGGCAACGTGGGCACCGGTTTCGACGGCGACTCGCTGAAAGAAGCCCTCGCCAAACTGCAGGCGCTCGACGAGTCGGAGCGGCCGTTGCCTCCTGAAGTGATGCGATCC
Organism: Actinomycetota bacterium; assembly: GCA_030772935.1. Classification (GTDB taxonomy): domain Bacteria; phylum Actinomycetota; class Acidimicrobiia; order Spongiisociales; family ZC4RG35; genus JALYNX01. Next base: position 3,280 of record JALYNX010000234.1, read on the forward strand.
AACCCCACCCTGCGTCGGGCACATTGGGTCAAACCATCCTTGGTGGCCGTAGTCGAGCACCGCCAACTCACCGCCACCGGACGACTGCGCGCACCGTCCTTCAAGGGTTTCCGTGAGGACAAGGACCCCAAGCAATGCACCTTTGACCAGCTCGTCGCCAAGGCGGGCCCTTAGTTCCGACGCCTTAGCGAGCCGCCCCACGACGGCCTGCCTCCACCTCGGGGCATACACTTCGTTGCGTGGTGCCATGAGCCGGCAATTGACGACCGACAGCGTGGTCGGGCCATCGTTTGCGGTTTATCTGCCCATGGATCGACGGCGGGAGTTGGCCGGGTTGGGGCCGCTGCCTGCGAGGTCCTCCGGGGCGGCCTTGTTCGCCGACATCTCGGGGTTCACCCATCTGACCGAGGTTCTCAGCCGAACTCTCGGAGCCAAACGGGGGGCGGAGGAGCTTTCCCAACTCCTGAACCAGGTCTTTGGCCCCGTCACCACCGCGATCCATCGCCACGGTGGCAGTGTCATCTCATTCGGCGGTGACTCCATCACCTGCTGGTTCGATGGTGATGACGGCGCCGGGGCGACCGCGGCCGCATTGGACCTGCTCTCATTTATCCAGTCGTTTCGGGAGCAGGAAGCCGACGGACCAGCCAGGGATATCGATATCAAGGTGGCGGTCGCATCCGGACTCGCCCGTCGGATACGGGTCGGTCGTGCCGAACATTCCTACATGGATGTTCTGGCTGGCGAGGTGGTAGAA
>JALYNX010000235.1 GCA_030772935.1 Actinomycetota bacterium
GGCGTGTTCCATGGCCTCGATAGCATCCAGGACGGGCAGGGCGGCCCTGGTGTCGGCGGCGTTGAGGTAGCGCATCAGGCGAGTACGTTCTTTACGACCATGTCGATCGGCTCCCGATCGACACCAAAGAAGTCCATCGGAACATCGGTGTCAAACGCTATCGACCTGCCGGTGAAAGCCTGGGCCACCATCGAGCCGACCGCCGGAGCCAGTTTGAACCCATGGCCCGAGAAGCCGTTGGCCACCCAGAAACCATCGACTCCCGACGGTCCCACGACGGGATGAACGTCCTCGCGGTTGATCGTGTAGAGCCCGGCCACTCCCGACACCTGTCCTCTGGTGGCGAGGGCCGGGATCCGGTGCTGGAGCGCAGCCAGCTTGATCTCACTGAACTCGGCGTCAGGCACTCTCTTGAACTCGTCAGGGTCGGCGACTATCTCCTCCTCGTCCTCAGCCAGCACCGAGCCGACCAACACCTGCTGACCTCCTGACTGGGGCCGAAAGTAGATGCCGGTCGAGTTATCCGCGGCGACCGGAAGCGGACCCAGGTCTGCCGGCCAGGTTCGGTAGACGGTCTGGATCCGGGTCGGGGTCAACGTCCAACGAAGGTCCGCTCCCGCCAGGTCGTTCAGCTGGTTGCACCACGGCCCGGAAGCGTTGATGACCAGACTCGCCGAGATCTCGGACCCGTCGGCCAGCCGAACCCCGGTGACGCCACCGTTCTTGAGCACGGCCGTGACCTGGGAATTGAACTCAACGGCGACGCCCCGAGACCGAGCCGCTTCGATGAGGTCCTGATTGGCTCCCACGGGGTCGGCATACCCGCCATCGCTTTCGAATAAGAAGGCATCACCGGGCATACACACATGCCCATCTGGGTCGTCGACATCGAATGGAGCCCCACACGGGGAAAGCGCCGGAAACATCGATGTGACCTCATCGGGACCGATCGCTCGGGCCGCGACATCCTGAGCGGCCAGTCTGGCGGCGTCGTCTTCGACCTTATGCGCAGGCTCACCCATCAGCCACAGGACCCCGATCCGTTGCAGGCCGGAGCGGGGTTCAGAAAGCCCGGTGAACTCCCCCCAGTTCCCGTACGACTCTTGACCGTCGAAGGCGAGGCGCACCACTTCGGAGTGGGTGTATCGACATCTCACAATCGCCGAGGACGCCCCGGTCGAGCCCTCGGCTGGGCCCTTGCCCTTGTCGAGGACGATCACATCCCCCACCCCGTGTCGGGCAAGCTGGAAAGCGATCGAAGAGCCGACGATTCCCGATCCGACCACCACCACCTCGGCGGTGCGGGTCATACAGCGGCAACTCGATAATCGCCGCCGGCGTCGTCCCAGGTCAGCTCGATGACTCCTTTGGTGGCGGCGGCCTTGCAGAACTGGAGGAATCCGCCGTACCCGAATTTCTTCTCGGAGAAGGTGGGATCCTCTTTGCGCAGTTGATTCTTGAGCCCCGAGAGGACGACGGGGCCGTTCTTCGAGGTCAACTTCTTCACGACGTCTGCCAACAACTCGAATGCGGCCTGCTCGCTGGTGCCCGTAGATGGGAACTGGACCACCGGATCACCCCGGCCCGGGCCCTCCGATAATTCGATGACACCCTGCCCCTCGAGATGGCGCAACAACTCGCCAAAGGCTCGAAACCCATAGTCCGCCTCGCTGAACGTCGAGTCCTTGCGGAGAAGAGCCCGCTTCAACGAAGAGGCGAGCACCTCGCCCCCGACCGAACGCTGCAGCCCGGCGAGAGTGGTGGTGATCAAGGATTCGGGTTCTGCGGTCCCGGTGTCCGCGATCTCCTCCGGCTCGGGGCGGACTCCAGGTGCACCTCGCAAGGGCTCGACGCCTTCGAGATTCTCATAGAACAGAAACTCGTCACATGCCGGGGGCAACATCGCTGACGTCGAAGCCTTGACGCCGACCCCGATCACCTTCTTGTTGAGCTCACGAAGCTTGTGGACCAAAGGCGTGAAGTCGGAGTCGCCGGTGCAGATGACGAAGGTCGTGACGTAGTCCCGCTCGAACGCCAACTCGATGGCGTCGACCGCCATCTTGATGTCGGCGGCGTTCTTACGCGAGGCGCCCATCCGCTGCGGGATCTCGATAAGCTCGACGTGGCTCCGGGTCATCTTCTGGCGGGCGTCGGCGAACATCGACCAATCGGCATAGGCGCGCCGGGCGACCACCCGACCTCGCTCGGCTAAGGCGTTGGCGATCGGCTCGAAGTCGAACTCCATCCCGTTGAGGGCCTCACGAGCCCCGATCGCCAGGTTCTCGAAGTCGACGAACAGGGCGATGCGTTCTTCTTCCATAACCGTGAATGTAGTGCCGAGGGGGTGAGATTCCCTATGTCCGGGCTCGGAGGTGAAGGTGTAGGTTCAGTCATCGCCTCAGGGGGACTATTGGTCGAACACACCGAGCTCAGGGTTCATGGCGTGTCGGGGACACCGCCCCGGGACATGCTCTACACCGATCCGGTCACCTCCGACCCTGAGACCGAGCACACCCGTGTCTACCGTCGCCGACCGCTCGACATCACGAGGGATGCGAAGGGCGGTTCCCATGCCTTCGAGGCTGAGGCGTTCCACTGGGGCAGCCTCACCACCGGATCGGTGCTGACCGCCTTCTGGATCCTGCTCGGGCCCTTCGCCTTCGCAAACGTGGCCGGATGGATGACAACCAGGCCGAGGAGAAGCTCCCATCTGGGGATCCGCCTCGCGGGGATGACCTCGACCGCGTTGTTCGTGGCCCAACTCGGGTATCTGTTTCTCGAGATCCCGCTCTTCGCCGTGAGGCCGTCGTGGGCCAAGGAGACTCTGTTGGCCACGACACTTGTCTTCCTGCTTCTGTTCGTGATCGGGCTCGGGATGCGTCTCTCGACTCAGACCCACTTTGACAAGGACAACTTCACAGGTGCTACGAGATTCCTGCTCACCCTCTCGCCGAAGCGGGTCCACCTATTGCCACCGATCTACTGGCAGGGGACCGATCCGCCGCCGCCGCCACCTGAACAATGGGATGACCCGGTCGGCTCCCCGATCACGGCCGATCCACTCTGGATACAACACTCCATCCTGCACCGGATCCGACGGATTCACCTGGCGTTGGGGGTGTTGGTGATCACCCGCCTCATCGCCATCGGTATGGAAGCAACGTGGCTCGCCTGGGCAACATTGATCGGCGCCGCGGGGCTCGCGCTCCTGATGGGCGCTACCACCATCATTCCGAGATCGCGAGCTGTCCAGATGCTCACCGCCTGGGCTCCTGCCATCTCGCTCGCCATGTTCGCTGTGGCCTATGGGCTGCTGGCCGCGGGCAACCCTCCCACTGACTTGTGGACCGGCTATCACCAAGCCACGTTTGACATCACCTTGTTGCTAGGCGCCGGTGGGCTCGCCGCCCTGCTCTCAGGTTGGGTCGGCATGGGCGCTTTCGTGATCGGGACCCTGTTCGGAGCCTCGCTAAGCACCGGCCTCGGTTTTCTTGCCGAACAACTCGTGGGAGAGCACAAGCCGACCTTGACCGAGCGGGGGGCCGGATGGGTCGCGGTGGCGATGTTCATGCTGGTGATCGTCATCGGCATCACGATCCTCCTTCTCAGCCTGGTCGGCGCGGACAGGCTTCCGGAAGAGGGAAAGCTGATGGCGATGCTCAGAAACATCACAGCGCGTGCCCGCTGGGTGTTCCGGGTGGCTGCCGGTTACGGCATCGTGTTCGGGGCGGTGACGATCTGGGTCGGGTGCATCCAGGGTGCCTGCACTCCCGAATCGTTGACATTGCCCCAGTCCGGGGGCCTGATGTACAAGCTCGCGATTGCAGCCTTCTCGATCATGGTGCTGCTCGCAGGAATCAGGGTCTACTCGACAAATAGATGGCTCAGCATGGTCGTGGTCGTGGCGGGTGGGGTCTTGGTGTGGCTCTTCGCTGTTGGACTGCTTCGGGAAGTCAGCATCGCCGGTGTCGAGATCTTCAGCGATTTGGTGGCTGTTTCGAAAGGCTTCGTCATCATCCTCCCTGGCGGGCTGATTTTGAGGAGCATGTGCGGG
>JALYNX010000236.1 GCA_030772935.1 Actinomycetota bacterium
CCCTCGGGCCCTGGGTGACGGGGCCGCGGCTCTGGTCGCCTTGGGCCGGGTGGGCGAGGGCCTGGTGTTTGCGGAGAACGCGCTCTCCATCACCCACAGCCCGATGCCCTATTACGCGGCCGGTGCCATCGCCCAGGCGGGCCAGCCGGATCGCGCTCTCGACGCCCTGGAGCAGGTCATCGATGCTGGGTGGTCACATCACGACTTCCTACTGCACGACCCCGACTGGGCAGAGCTGCTCGATCACCCACGCCTCGAACAATTGCTGGCCAGACTCGCCTGAGTCTGGGCCTCGGCTGTCTCGGCCTGGGATTGGAAGTCTGCAGGAGTCGGTACTCGTCCGCCCGATTGCGGTGGTCGTCGAGCATTGCCCGAGCCAGATCCAGGTTCATGTGTTGCATTGATGTCTTCCCTTCTTGGGGAAGCCAGTTGTCGCGAATCCCGGTATCCGGTTGGTAGAGAGTCGGTAGCCTCCTCGTCCCAATTACGAGGTCAGACTTCGATTGTGTAGAGCCGGATCGGCTCGGCGACTCCTTTGAGCTCGCGGATCCCGAGGTCGACGCAGGAAACGCCGTCCTTGTTCCGCACGTTGTTGTAGACGGTCTCCGAGGCGACGATGGTCCCCGGCTCGGCGAAGGCCTCGATCCGTGCCGCGATATTTACCCCGTCTCCGAAGACGTCACCGGCGGACACTGTCACCTCCCCGAGATGGATTCCAATCCTCAATTGGAACAGTCCTTCAGCTTTGGCTGCACTCTGGATTTCGCGTGCGGTCGTAACCGCACTGGAGACCGAATCGAACATGGCGAGCATTCCGTCGCCCAGCTCCTTCAAGAGCCGTCCTCCGTTGCGGACGATGCTTTCGCGGTGGATCTGGCCCGAAACCTCGAGGGCACGTAGGGCCGCGGCCTCATCGGTGGCCATCAGTGTGGTGTAGGCGACAATGTCGGAGAACATGATCGCCGACAGCTGGCTGCGATCGGCGCCCCCGACCCGGATTGCCTCGTCGAGGTAGTGCCGTTTGCCGCGCAGCGCCGCCTGATACTCGTCGGGGGAGAGGATGTTCTCCTCGAGTTGCATCTCGGTTCGCAGCAGGTTGTTGATGAAGGCGTCGAGCTTCTCTGGGCTCGACTTGACCGTTTCCCGGATGAAGCGGCTGTCGATGTTGATGCAGATTGCCCCCACCAGCCCGTAGTCGCGTCGGTGGATGGGGATGGTTGTGCATTTGAACTGGCGGGCACCGATGCTGAGCTCGTAGTTGAGCTTGTCCTGGTTCTGGTTCTGGCGGGTCTTGAGGTCGAGGACCAGGTTGGTGGCGCCCATTTCCAACTTGCGCCCGGTGACTTCCCCGTTCTCCAGGGTCACGATCGACCGAGCCGGATTGACCAGATTGTGGAGCAGGATTTCGATACCGGTGTTAGGGAACGACCGCCCGATGAGCCTGACGATCCGTTTGTAATTCTCCAGGTAGGCCTCGTTGTCTGAGATCACCGAGTCCCCGTCATAGCGGTCATAGAAACGCCGGTATTCGTTGATGTCTGAAGTGGCGAACCGATCTCGAACGAAGTTCTGCTCCCCGATCACAATCAATTCCCGGGCAGCAATCGAATTGCGATGAGCGAGGAAATATCGGACCGCCTGGTTGAAATGGTCGGGACTGAACTCGATGTGGCGGCTCTCGTTGACGATGAACGGGTAGAAGTCGTATTCCTCGAGCCGTTTGGCCTCGTCTTCGCGCTCGAACCCCTGCCCGAACCGGTAGGCGAAGAAGCCGACCAGCGCAACTGCGGTCACGGCCCCGGCGATCAGGATGGGATCAGACACACCGGAAGGGTATCCCTCGCCGCGACAGTTTTCTCCGCCGTTTCCGCCGGGGGCCGTAGTCTGGAGATCCGAATGAGTCGTTCCCGCCTTCTGATCATCGGCTTCGTCCTCTTGGCGGCATGTGGCGACGGCGTCAGCGGCGAGACCACGCTGGGCACCAGCACGACCACGACGGCAGCCACCACTACCACCCAACCCTCGACCACCGTCACCACCGCGACTTCGACTACCCAGACCACCGTTGTCAACATTGAAGATCTGGCCGAGGGCTCGGGTTGCACGCCTGGAGAAGGCCCGTTGCCGGACGGGTTGTGGTTCGGTTTCGTGACCTCGAGGACCGAAGAGACCCTCGACTTCGATCTCGCTTGTTGGTTCACCGGCGACGCCGCCACCCGGGCAGCGGCCGAAGAAGGTCAGGAGTCACCGCCACCCAACGACTACTACGTCCGCAACACCAACCCTGAGATCCGGACAATCACAATTGGTGACCTGGTGGAAGTTGGGTTCTTCCCGGATGGCGACCCCAACAACCAAATGGAAATCGACTACGACGATTGGGCCGGCATGGTCGCGGCCCGGGGCTACGAATTGGGCACCTGGCTGGCGATCGAGGAAGGGGTGATCGCCGAGATCCAGGAGCAGTGGGTGCCCTGAACCAATAGTCGTCGTTTCCTGCGAAGCGGGGCGAGGGGGGCAGCGCCGCCGCGGAGGCCGAACGTCTATTTCCGCTCCAGATGGGATCTTATGGCTGGCAGTGTGCGGATGTCCTTTGGTCGTCCGGCCGCCTCCTTGGAACGAGCGACGTCCGCCAGGGAGGCGGTGGGGACAACTACGTCTTGGTAGGAGATCTCGGCGGAGTTGCGGATCAAGTCGGCGTATCCGTCTGTGCCTGCTGGCATCACTGTCAGGTCGAGGGGGCCGGCCGATGTGGAGAGATTGAGCACCAGCATGTCCTCGATGTGCTGGGCTGTGAAACCGCCAGGGATGGCGACGGTTTCCTCGCCATACCGCAACCTTGCGTCCAGCTCATTCAGCGCTGAGGCGAGTCGGTCGAGGTTCTCCTTCGACCGCTCTGGCGTGATGTCTACATCGACTGTGGGTTGGACCGCCACATTCCAGAGCTCAACAGCGAATCCACCCACAACCACGAAGAGAACGCGATGCTTGACGAGCATCCCCACGATCCGAGCGGCGTCGACGTCAGGGGTTGGCGTCAGTGCCCCCGAATTCGGTCGAGGCGAGCCTGCTCGAGGCGATGTCGTTGGCTGCTCTCGAGTTGGGCTCTGAATTCTGGCGCAAGCGACTCGACGAGACGCTCGACTGACCTGTCGTGATCGTCGCTGGGCGCGAGGTGGATCCGTATCTCAAATCCGGCGGCTGCAACCAGACGCTGCAAGGTTGGAAGGGTTGGCTCTTTGCGCCCGGTCTCATACGAAGACACAGCTTGTTGGCTCATCTCTGCTCGCTCGGCGAGTTGTCCTTGTGTGAGCCCGGCTTTGTCTCGAGCGAGTCGAATTACACCTGCGGCCAAGGTCGGAGCTGGATCGAACTTTCCCATCGGTTCGACAACATACTATCAGATGTTTACAACCTATAGGGAGTATCAGGCGAAGGCGAGGGCTACGGCAGAGGCGTAGACCATCAGGGTGACCATCAACATTGCATAGCCCCGAAGTCCACGATTACCGAAGTCCTCTGCGATCTTGGCGCCGCTCAGCCCGACCGCGACCACAAAGACGATGGTTCCGACCCACTCAGGCATGCGAAAAGCCCAACTCAGACCTCCCAGCCGGAAGATAACTAATCCGTGAAAACCCACGCCGGCCGGACCGGGGACTATTCGCGAAATACCCGTTGGGACTGATCCGGGTCTGGTTTGAACCGCGATCGCTCCGGGTAGGGAAACCTCCGCCAGGTGCCCAGGGCGGGCTCCTCGATTGACATACGGAGGGAGACGGCATTGTCGCTACGCGGATCGAGCGTTGTTTCGTCGCGTCCCTGGAGGGTGATGTCGGTGTTAGTGGTCGCTTTCGCGATCTTGGCGGCCAACACCAACCCGGCCCGGGCCGCGGCTGTGGACTGTGAACAGATCATGCGCCAGGAGGCGCATTGGTTGTCCCAGGGGGCCACCAGTGATGTGCCCCCGAGTCTGCTGAGCCAACTGCGCACCTTGGGCCCGGGTCTCATCGATTGCGAGGATCCAGGAACGGAACTGGAGATTGGGAATCATCCGGAGTATTGGCGCCCCTTGGTCGCCCTCTACTTCGAGCCCGAGGATGTCGACCGGGCCATCTGTCTGATGGGCAAGGAGAGCAACGGGGATCCCGACGCCCGCAATCCGAGTAGCGGTGCCGCAGGTCTGATGCAGGTGATGCCGTTCTGGGCCCGAACCCACGGCTACGCCTACGCCGATCTGTTCATGCCGGGGGTCAACCTCTGGGTTGCCAGCCAGATCCGTGACCAACAGGGCTGGTCGGCGTGGAGCCCGTACGTCCGGGGGTTGTGCCGCTAGGGATCAGTCCGTGTCGGCGCCGATCGAGGCATCGGGTGCCAGTTCGGCGCTGACCAGATCGTATTGATCGAAGCTGAAGCTGACATGGCCACAGCTCTCGCAGACCATCCGTTCCATCCCGGCGGTGCGAACCACCATGACGGTTTCGTGTTTGCAATGAGTCCCGAAGAGTCGGGGCAGATTCATTCTCACTCTGAGTGCCTCCTGGTGGCTCTTCGTGACATCTTGGCCTGAGGCAGATCGAAACCTGCGGCAATCTGACCACGGCAATAACGTGAGCCCATGACTTTGGCGGCCTTGGCCCTTGCGCTTCTGGCCGCCGTTCTCCACGCCGCCTGGAATCTGGTGGTCAAGGCCAGCCACGACCAGCTGGTCGCGGCCTGGACCGTGGTGGCGGGGGCCGCCATTCTCGCCTTGCCGGTGCTGGCCTTCACCGGTCTCCCTGACATTGCGGTGTGGGACCTGCTCCTGATCTCGACGGTTGTCCAGGTCGTCTACGTCCTGATGCTGGCCCTCGCCTACCGCCTCGGGGATCTTTCCTTCGTCTACCCCCTGGCCCGGGGCACTTCGCCGGTTCTGGTGTCACTGGCCGGGGTGGCGTTCCTCGGTGACCACATCTCCGCGCTGGGGTGGCTGGGAGTGGTGACCGTGACCGCCGCGCTCATCTTTCTCGCCTGGCGCCGGATCGATAGATCGGGGCTTTGGGCGGCCCTGGCCACCGGTGTGATGATCTCCGGATACACCTCGATCGACGCCGCGGCGGTGCGTGAGCAGGGGGAGGCGGTTTCTGTGATCGCCACCGAATTCGTGCTGCTCGCCTTGGTGTTGGGGGTGGTGGTGCTCGCGCTGCGGGGGCCGGACGCCATGCTGGGAATGGTCAGGCACGACTGGCGCCGGGCTGCGATCGGCAGCCTTGCCACCGGCACCTCCTACCTGTTGGTGATGGTCGCCGCCCTCAACGCCCCGGTGGGACTGGTGTCCGGAGTGAGGGAGCTCTCGGTCCTGATCGCGGTGATCGCCTCCCGCCTGCTACTCCACGAGGAGGTGACGCGGTCCCAGATTTGGACTGTGGCCGCCGCCACCGGAGGCATTGCCCTCATCGCCCTGGCCTGAGGCCAGGGAGGCTCAGATCACCCGAAGAGAATCCACGCCGGGGACCACCACCGAAGCAAGCTCCCGCGCCTCGGCTGGAGCATCTCCGACCAGGACGATGCCCGCCGCCCCGGCAGCTTGGCCCGCGGCGGCATCAACCCAGGAGTCGCCCACGTAGAGCATCTGAGCCGGCTCGATCCCCATTCGCCGGGCCGCTTCGCGCAGGGCGTCCGGCGCCGGCTTGGGGTCGAGACCTTCGTCCCCGGAGACCACCGCATCCACCAGGGAGTCGATCCCCAGCGCCGCCACTGCGGCGTCGATCGACTCCCGGTTGTCGCTGGAGACGATCCCCAGCCGCAAACCGGCCGCTTTCAGGGTGGAGAACGTGCCCGCCACATCCCCCAAAGCGACGAGATTTGCCGCCTCCCCGGCAATCGCCGAAGTGGTTGCGGCTTCGGAGGCGATCTGCCGGGCGTCGTCGGGAGCGACGCCATGGCTGGCCAGGACTTTCAGGGTCGTGTCGTGGAGTTGGCCGACGGTGCCCACCGCAAAGATCCCACCGGTGATCAGCCTCCCGGTGCCGAGATCCAAACCCAGCTGGTCGGCTAGCCGACGCACCAGGTCCTCATCGCCACTCCCGGCGATGTCAACCCACTGTCGGGCGGCGGGCCCCCAGGCGGCGTCGAGGTCGATCAGAGTCCCATCCTTGTCGAAGGCGACCCCCTCGACTTCGAAGACGACCCCGGTGGCCTCCACCCGTGTCACCTCGGAGTCAGGCCATTACCCAGCAGGCGTGGGCGGGGAAGGAGATCTGGGTGGCGTCGCCAGCGACCGGGAGAGTGAGCAGACGCTCATTGAACAGGTCGGCGACGAGCCGGCCTCCGTCGACTGCGACCTGGACCCGGACGATGGAGCCGAGGAAGGTGACCGTTTCGACCCTCCCCTGCATGACGTTGTCCGCCTCGGCATCGAGGGTGAGCTCTTCGGGACGCAGCATCAACGAAACCTCAGTGCCCGGCGCAGACTCGACGCCCGAGGTGGTTCTCACCTCGCCATCCCCGACTCGCAGAAGGCCCTGGGCGCGGTCGATGACCGTGGCCGGCAGCCGGTTGAGCTGGCCGACGAAGGAGG
>JALYNX010000237.1 GCA_030772935.1 Actinomycetota bacterium
CCAACCGGCTCAATCTCCCAGGTCACCCTCGAAGTGCCCTCGTTCTTCGCCTCTTCACTCCAGAGGGCCACCATGCTTTGCACCAGCCGACGCGGAGGATCGACCTCGAGGTTCTCGCCTTCGCTGAGGAGTCCTGGGGCGTTGGGGTGGCTCATCTCGATGCGTGATCCCGGGGTCCAGTCAGATTTGACCACCCCGCCAAACTGGTAGTTGCTCCTGATCTCGGGGTCGGTGATCGCCTCCCAGAGACGCTCTGGCGTGGTGCGGATGTAGATCTCGAATACCTTCTCCATGGGACTCTCCAGTCTCTTCTTGAGGTCGCTGAGCCCGGAGGCCCAGGGCTCGGCGTACTTGCTCACCCAACGGTCATGGACCAGTCGGATTGGGATCGGGTTCAGAAAGTGCAGCTTCTCCCGTCCGCGCCGCTTGCTGACCACCAAGCCCGCATCCTCGAGGAGCTTGAGGTGCTTCATCACTCCAAAGCGGGTCATCGAGAACCGCTCCTCGAGGGCGCTCAGGGTCTGCCCGTCCTCCCGGAAGAGCTCGTCGAGCAGGCTGCGTCTGGTGGGATCGGCCAGAGCTCTGAACACCGTGTCCATGAGGGGAGAGAATAGGTGACTATTTAGTCACATGTCAACTCACTTCATTGCCGCGGAACATTCGTTCGAGATGGTTCAAGTAGGTCTCGGCCGCCGCCGCGTTGTGGCGACGCCAGAGTTCGACATGATCAGGTGCGTCGGTGCGCGCCCAATCCAGGGCAGCGAGAGTGGGATCGAGAGCCACTCGTTGAGCCAGGATCAACTCCAATTGCGACCGTCCCAGCCGTTCCAGCAACGAGAGTTTGAGTTGGAAATCGATGCGCATGTCCCGAACGTGTTGCACCGGTTGACCGAGCCACCGCTTCAGTCGGCGTCTTCCTGCAGGAGTCGCCCGATGGATGACCCGTTTGGGCCCAGCATTGCCGGGCTCGGTGTGAATCGGCTCGGCAAAGGCAAGAGCCACCAAGCGGTCCAAGGCTCGATATACAAGTGGCCGGCGCACTGTCAGCACTCGCCCCAGCGGCCCATTCATGGCCAGTTCCTTGGACATCGCGAAACCGTGAGTGGGTCGCTCCACGAGGAGACCGAGCACGGCGTATTCGGTGAGGGAAAGCTGCCGATCGTTCATGTTGCGGTGCACCGTCTTCGGGTCGTAGGCTCAGGTCCCTTGAGTAGTCACAAGGAGAATACCGAAGGACGCGTGGTTCGCCAGCTAATGCTGGGTATGGCGCTCACCGGGATGCTGCTCCCGGCATGCATCGGCAACCCGACAGCGACCGATCTCGAGTCCGGCCTTGACGGCGAGGTGCTGGTATCGGCTGCGAGTTCACTCACCCACGCCTTCGCCGAGGTCGAGGCAGCATTCGAAGCGGCCAACCCAGGCGTGGATGTGGTCTTGAACCTGGGAGCTAGCTCCGCGTTGCGAGAGCAGATCCTGGAAGGTGCTCCGGCAGACGTTTTTGCCTCTGCCAATACCTCGAATATGGACCAGGTCGTCGAGGCCGGCGAGGCTGCTGGCCCACAAATCTTCGTCACAAACCTTCTCCAGATCGCGGTGCCGGCAGGCAACGACACTGGGGTGACCGGTCTCGGGGACTTCGCGAATGAAGCGCTCTTGATCGGGTTGTGTTCCGAGGACGTGCCGTGTGGCGACTTTGGCCGTCAGGCTCTGGAGAACGCCGGAGTAACCCCGGCAATCGACACCAACGAACCCGATGTGCGAGCATTGTTGACCAAGGTCGAGGCGGGCGAGCTGGACGCCGGCATCGTGTATGCGACGGACGTTCTATCCACCGCAGGCACAGTGGAAGGGATCGACATCCCAGAGGAGGACAATGTGGTTGCCAACTACCCGATAGCCGCGTTGACCAACGCCCCCAATCCTGACGTCGCCTCCGCCTTTGTGGCCTTTGTCCTCTCTGATGAGGGTCAGGCCATCCTTGCCGAGTTCGGGTTCTCTTCGCCTTGACCACGCGGCCTCTTCGGAGGCAACGACCGAGTGGTCGACCACCTGCACTAATGGTGGCCCTGGGGTCTCTCGGCCTGGCTGTGTTCCTGGTGCCCTTCCTCGGGCTCTTGTCTCGGACGCCTTGGCTCGACCTCCCCGGTCTTCTGGCCGGGGAGGTCGTCACCGACGCCCTTCGCCTGTCACTGGCCACATCGTTGGCGGCAACCGCGATCGCGGCTGTCCTTGGGATACCTCTCGCCTGGATGCTGGCCCGGGTCGAGTTTCCAGGCCGTTCCCTCGCCCGTGGGCTGGTGACTCTCCCATTGGTTCTGCCACCAGTGGTTGGGGGAGCCGCTTTGCTCTTTGCCCTGGGGCGTCGTGGCATGATCGGGGAGCCGCTGAACCAGGCCACTGGTCTGTTGCTGCCTTTCTCGACCTGGGGTGTGGTGGTTGCCAATACCTTCGTCGCAATGCCTTTTCTCGTGATCACCTTGGAAGCTGGCCTACGCAATCTCGATCAGAGGTACGAGGGGGCGGCCGCCACTCTCGGCGCCGGCAGGTGGACTGTTCTGCGGCGGGTCACGTTGCCGATGATCGCCCCATCGTTGATTGCAGGTTTGGTCCTCACTTGGGCTCGGGCGCTTGGCGAATTCGGAGCCACCATCACCTTCGCCGGCAACCTTCAGGGACGCACCCAGACCCTGCCCTTGGCGGTATTCGTTGCTCTCGAGAGCGACCGCGACACCGCAGTTGCCCTGAGTTTGGTGATGGTGGTGGTCTCCCTGATTGTCCTCGTGGCGCTTCGGGAGCGTTGGTGGAAGGCCCTGTGACCGAAGGCGGCCTTCAAGCCACGATGTTGATCAGTCGCGGCGAGTCGTTCCAGTTGAACCTGTCGCTTTCGATTCCGCCCGGTCGCACCGTGGCATTGCTGGGTCCCAACGGCGCTGGGAAGTCCACGGCGGTTGCCGTCTTGGCCGGGTTGTTGCCTGTCGATAGCGGCCTGATCACTCTCGCCGGGGTCACCCTCGATGAGCCGGATCGTGGCGTGTTCGTCCCCGCCGAGGCGCGCCGGGTCGGCGTGGTCTTCCAGGACTACCTGCTCTTCCCCCACCTGACGGTCGTAGAGAACGTTGCGTTCGGGCTCCGAAGCGGGGGGGTTAATCGTGAGGATTCGATGGCTCGCGCCGGGGAATGGTTGGAGCGGGTGGACTTGGCAGAGCATGCGCGAAAGAAGCCGGGAGATCTGTCCGGAGGGCAGGCGCAACGCGTGGCGCTGGCTCGGGCCCTGGTCACTGAGCCCGATCTTCTGCTGTTGGACGAGCCCCTCGCGGCCTTGGACGTGACGACACGGGTGCAGCTGCGTCGGGCTCTCTTGGAGCATCTTGACCGGTTCTCGGGGCCTCGGCTGTTCATCACCCACGACCCGACTGAGGCCTTCCTCCTCGCCGACGAGATCAACATCATCGAGGGCGGGAGGGTCACGCAGACCGGCCCTGCTGAAGACATTCGACTTCGACCGCGGACCCCCTACGCCGCCGACCTTGCCGGGTCCAATCTCGTCCCGGGGGTCGCGGAGCACGGTGTCGTCGACACCGGAAGCCATCTGATTCACATCGCGGATCACGACATTGCAGGGTCGGTGCTGGCGACGATCCGCCCGGCTGCTATCTCGGTTCACCTCCGAGAGCCGGAAGGAAGCCCGCGCAACGCCTGGAAGACCACTGTCGACTTGATCGAGCATCTGGGCGAGCGCGCCCGGCTGAGTACCGGCGCCCCTTTGCCGCTGACAGTGGAAGTCACCGACGAGGCGGCGCGAGCGCTCCACCTCGCGGCAGGCGCCCCGATTTGGGTATCGATAAAGGCCACCGAGATCACGGTTCAAACGGATGCGTGATTTTGAGCCCCTGATCGATCATTCTTGGGCATCCAGTGACGCCGGCGACCAGTCGTAGGTGAGGATCGAGTGTCCCGGCCTCGATAGGGTCAGTCGATGGAGATTGCAGCGTTCGTCGCATCGGTTTTGTTGTCGGTGGTGGCGATCTTCCAGATCGCTCTAGCCCTGGGAGCTCCCTGGGGATCTGCAGCTTGGGGCGGGGGCAACCAAGGTGTGCTCCCCGCCGGGCTGAGAATTGCCAGTGGACTGGTCGGGCTCGTGGTTTACCCCCTGATCGGCTGCTTTGTTCTGGAGTCGGCAGAGGTGATCGCGGTTGATTGGTTGCCAGGAACCGGTGCCACCGGGATGTGGGTCCTCACCGCGGTATTCACATTGGGGGCCGTTGCGAACTTCGCGTCGCGGTCCAAGTGGGAGCGAATCTGGGGACCGGTCTCCTTGGTTATCGCGGTCTGCTGCGGCCTAATCGCTGCCGCGATCTGATCTCGAGGGCTTTGTCGCTAGCTCGGATTCACCGAGACATACTCACGGCTGATGTCTGCAATGGTCTTGCACCCGATGAGCCATGGTTCCTCTCATATCCGACTCGAGCAGGCTCAGGACAGTGAGCCAGACCACCCCGCCCGTAATTGCGACGTCCAGGGGTCATATCCGGCCCTCTCGGTCCCAATTACCGGCGTGGATCGCGGGAACGCGCCTGAGATTCACAGGTGATTTTTCACAGCCCACTGCTAATGTTCCTTCTCGCGATGTCCTGAAA
>JALYNX010000238.1 GCA_030772935.1 Actinomycetota bacterium
CCCCGGTGGGCCTGCGTCGGGTCCGGGTCCTTGGCGATTTGTTGGAAGCGGAGATGGGCACCCCATTGCTCGAGGGTGAGGAGAAGATCGAGGGTCCCGCCTACCACCTCGTCGACCTCGGGAACCCGCATGCGGTGCGGGTGGTGGAGGACCCGGCCGAGATCGCTGTCCGAGGAGTGGGGCCCATTGTCGCTCAACAAGCCGGGTTCGATACCGGTTGCAACGTCGAGTTCATATCAGTGCTGGGCGACGTGGTCACCATGAGGGTTTGGGAACGCGGGGTGGGGGAGACTCTGGCCTGTGGCACCGGTATGGCCGCCGCCGCCGCGGTGGCCCTGAACGGTGCCGACGGTTCGGTTACCGTCAACGTGCCTGGTGGGACCGGCTCAGTGGAGATCCGCGGCGGCATCGCGTGGCTGACCGGTCCGGCCGAATACTCGTTCCGTGGGGTCTGGGATCAGGGATAGCGTCGAAGGACGCTGACGACCTTCCCGATCAACTCGACGCCCTCGGAGAACACCATCGGCTCGTAGTTCGGATTCTCGGACTCGAGAATCACCTTGCCATCCTTGCGACGGAGACGCTTCACGGTCGCGTCCTCGCCGTCGATCAAGGCGGCCACGATCTCGCCGTCTCGAGCATCCTTCTGGCTGCGTATCGCAACCAGGTCTCCGGGGAAGATGCCGGCTCCGATCATCGAGTCGCCCTTGACTTCGAGCAGGAAGACCGGGTCGTTGCCGACCAGGTCCACCGGCAGGGGGATGACCTCCTCGACGTGCTCGGCGGCCAGGATCGGGGTCCCGGCGGCGATCCGCCCCAATACCGGGACATCACGCATCCGACTCGAGGCCCGGCTCACGGAAGACGCCTGGTCGTCAACGACGACGATGGCCCGCGGTTTGGTGGGATCTCTCCTCAATGCACCGGCCTCAACGAGCGCCGAGAGATGGGAATGGACCGTCGACGGCGAGGAGAGGCCGACGGCGTCGCCGATCTCTCGCACCGAAGGCGGGTAACCGCGGTCGATCACTGTTTGCCTTATGTAATCGAGAACCTGTTGTTGTCGCTCGCTGAGCACCTGACTCCTCCTCGAACTGATGTTCTGTCGAGGCTACCCGAACCCTGGCTCGAAACCAAACACCTGTTCGATGCGATTGGAGGGCCGGCATTGTGGACTTGACATCGAACGTCTGTTCGATAGAGTGGCGAACGCATGTTCGATACGAACTGCATCCAGCAAAGAGCCCATCAAGACCGATCAGGAGGGAGACCGACAATGCAGAAAGCAACACTTCAGCTGTCCGTCCGGCTGTTCTTGCTTCTAGCCGCATTCTGCATGGTCTTCCTCATGATCGGGGGCTCTGCCGATGCCGAAGGCCCGACGTCCGTCATCGAATACGTGGTCGCCCCCGGCGACACACTTTGGGAGATCGCCGGCGGCCTCACCGAGCAGGGTGGTGATGTCCGGCCCCTGGTCGCGGACATCGTCGAGCTGAGTGGGGTGGAAAACGGGTTCATCATCCCCGGCCAGATCCTGCTTCTTCCAGGGGGCTGAGCGATTTCGCTGGTTTACCCTGGGGCGATGCTTTGCCCCGCCTGTGGCGCACCCGATACCCGCGTCATCGATAGCCGACCCGCCGAAAGTGGCCAGTCGATTCGCCGTCGTCGGGTTTGTGAGACTTGTGAGGCCAGATTCACAACCTATGAGCGGCTCGAGCCCCAGTTGATGGTGCGCAAACGCAACGGGAGGTTGGAGGCGTTCTCATCGGCCAAGCTGGCTGCCGGGATCTCCGCCGCATTCGCCGACCGTCCGGTTTCGGGCTCGGCTATCGAGTCGATTGCCGAAGATGTGGAGCACGCCCTTCGCCAAGAAGGATCACAAGTTGCTTCCGAGAACATCGGGCATCAGGTTCTCGAACGGCTTCGCGCCCTCGACGAGGTGGCCTATCTCCGTTTCGCCTCGGTGTACAAAGACTTCCAGGACGCCGCCGACTTCGAGAAGGAAGTCGCCTCTCTGGAGTCATCCGAGTAGACGGCCAATCAGGCCCCGGACCTCGTCCAGCTCAGAGTCGACCTCGCCGGCGAGCCCGGTCATCGTTGTCATCATGAGCTCACGGATCGACCCGAGGTCGGTCTGCAATTCCAGCAGGGCAGCTTCGGCAGCTCCGGGGTCGTTGGTCCGGATCGCGTCGAGGTAAGAGCCTTGTCGACCCTCGAGACTCGAACTGAACTCCTCGAGAGCGGTTGTCACCGTGGTAGCGACACCGGCAGGTAGTGCCCCCCGGATGCTGTCGAAGTGGGCCCTCCATTCAGAGAACTCGAGGGCTGCCGTGGCCAAATCGGTGAGAGCCGGATCCGTTTCCAAAGTCGGAGCGAGAAGGATCGGCTCCAGCGCGCCCCGGTAGGCGAGCCCGTCTCGCAACTGTCGTGAGACATCGAAGGAGAGCGATGCCGCGTCGGCGGCAAGCGACCTGGTGATGGCCTCGGATCCCGGAAGGTCCCCGGAGGCGTCGAAAAGACCCCGAGCGGCACTGTCGACATCGAAGAGGTCGGCGGCAGTCAGGTTGATCGCGATCTCGGGGGCCGACAACTGATCCCCGATTGCGGAGACGACATTGAGAGCGGCCGAGAGCTGTGAAGCCTGATCCGCGACCTGGGCGACTGACGCGTCTGCGGCTGCCCCGGGGCGCTGGTATAGCCAATAGGCGCCGCTCCCCAGTGCAGTGGCGGTGATCAGAACCAGGAGAATGCGGCTTCGTCTGAATCTGCGACGAAGATGCTTACGGTCGGGCGCCGATGGTTTCCAATCGAGAAGCGACGGAGCGTCGAGCTCCGTGGAATCCCACAGGTCTTGGACCAACGCCCCGGTCGGCGCCGTATGTCGGCTGGTGAGGACGGAGGGTGCCATCTGTCCCGTGGCAACGAAAGTGACCGTTGTCTCGGTAGGCGCGTCGGAGAAACCGAGCGACTCCATTGAGGGGAAGCGCGGAAACCTGCCGTGCCTTGTGGCTGATGTGGCGGTCATCGACGGGTCTCGCTTACAGTCGTCAAGTCATCACACCCGATGCCCGTGACACCATGCAGGTTAACTTCGTACGTCTCGATCCGGAACTTGAAATTCCCACAAGGTCACATATCGGCGACGCCGCTATCGACCTTCACTCAAGAATCGACCTCAGCCTCGATCCGGGAGAAAGGGCAGCGGTCCCGACCGGGATCGCCGTCGCCATCCCTGAAGGATTCGCCGGTTTGGTCATCCCGAGGAGCGGTCACGCCCTGAGGGATGGGATTGGGGTGGTCAACGGACCGGGTCTGATCGACTCCGGCTATCGGGGAGAGGTGACCGTCCTGCTCATCAACCACGGTGCGCAAACGGTGGCGTTCACCCGTGGGGATCGGGTGGCGCAATTGGCCGTGGTACCTATCCCCGACGTGGAATGGACCGAGGTCGAGGATCTCGACAACACGGTCCGCGGGAGCGGCGGATTCGGCTCGACGGGTGTCTGAAGCAACCATTTGGTTGACATTTGCCCCGGGCTACAATGCCGCCTCCGCTCGCGGAAGTAGCTCAGTTGGCTAGAGCGCAACCTTGCCAAGGTTGAGGTCGCGGGTTCGAATCCCGTCTTCCGCTCCGACGACGGACCCAGGTCGTAGTCGTCCGGTACCGGCGACGTGGCCGAGTGGTTAGGCGCGGGTCTGCAAAACCCGTCACACCGGTTCGATTCCGGTCGTCGCCTCTGAGGGAAGATCACGGGCCCTTAGCTCAGCCTGGCTAGAGCGCTTGCTCGACACGCAAGAGGTCACTGGTTCAAGTCCAGTAGGGCCCACCAAGAAACCCCTCCGAACCAAACGGGGGGTTTCTTGTTACCTAGCCGTCGACGACGGTGAGAGTGCCCTCCATGCCAGCGTCGAAATGAGTTTCGATCGCGCAGATGACCTGATATGTGCCGGCGGCTGGAGCGGTGAACGTCAAAGTCTTGGTTGCTCCGGCGTCGACCTCATCTTCTACGTAGACAAAATCGGCGAGCAACTCTTCCTCGGTCTCCGGCAGGTCGGCTTCGGAGTCAATAGTCACCCCGGGTTGCATCAGCACCCATTCGTGAAGGACGGAACCGTCATTGGTGATGACTATGGAGATCTCCTCACCAGCCGGGACCGTCCACGAAGTCGGCGCGAATTGGAAGTCTGTCGTCGTCACTTCGAGGTCGGTGCTTGCTTCGTCGCTACCGCACGAAGCGATCACCATCGAAACAACGGCCAACGCCACCAACCCGATCCGCTGTTGTTGTCTCGTAAATACGCCCCTTTCCTCTGCCCGCTTTCCACGTCGTTGGCATCTCTTGGATGCACAATGGACACTACTCGCACGAGTGGTGGGTGGGACTGTCGTGACCTGGTTCGGCGGGCTCGATGTGACACGAGACAAAAGGTCCTGTCGCCGGACGGCGAGTCACTCGCAACATGATCACCAGCGATGTTTCAATCACGGGAGATTGGCGGGTCGGGACACGGGGAGAACTACTCGCGGCATGATCGCAGGTTGTTTTTTGGTCCATCCAGTCGTTTGCACCCTCTCCAACGTGTGGCATTATTCAGCAACGTCCGACGGAGAAGCATGAGGAGGATTCGGCATGGCTATGTCCCAAGAACATAAGGATGCCCTGGCTCGTGGGCGGCGCGAGTCGAGGGCAATCAAGAACTATCTCAAGACGATCGAGTCGCGTAAACCGGGGAGACCCGTAACCAAAGACAGCCTGACTTCGAGGCTGACCACCGTGAATTCGAAGCTTGAAGGTATGGATGACCCTTTGAAGCGCCTGGATCTACTTCAGTCGCGGCTCGATATAGAGGAAGCTTTGTCGTCGGTGAAGGACGTGGCGAACCTCGACCAGATCGAAGCGGATTTCGTCACAAACGCGAAGGCGTATTCACAGCGAAAGGGCATCAGCTATACGGCGTGGCGTCGTTTTGGTGTGCCGGCGGCGGTGTTGAAGAAGGCGGGGATTCCCGAAACCCGACGCCGCTAATCCCAACCCAACGCGGCGAGACGGTCGTCGTCGATTCCGATGTGATGGGCGATCTCATGGAGCACCGTCCGACGGATCTCGGCCTCGAGTTCTTC
The DNA here is from genome assembly GCA_030772935.1 of Actinomycetota bacterium. Taxonomy (GTDB): domain Bacteria; phylum Actinomycetota; class Acidimicrobiia; order Spongiisociales; family ZC4RG35; genus JALYNX01. The sequence goes on from JALYNX010000238.1 coordinate 5,123, forward strand.
TTTGTTGAGACCCATCTCCAAGTGGGGAGCCCGAAAGATCACGATCCGATCGGGCAGGGCTCCCCAATACTCGACGGCTCGCTCGGGGAGTGACACGCCCTCGTAGATGCCGAGGGCATCCTCCTGATCATCGTCAGGCCGTTCTTCGACAACCACATGGAGATTGTCGATCTGTTCCACCACCCATGGGG
>JALYNX010000239.1 GCA_030772935.1 Actinomycetota bacterium
ATGCCGATATGAGCTCCATGGTGACTTGCCGGTTGAAAGCGGCTTCCAGATCTTCAGGCATTCGCATCGGACGACTCCGTAGGGGTTGGCTGGCCCTCATCGTATCGGTAGCCACAAGCCTCGGAACTGACCGTGCGTAGATGGACCAACGCTTCGAACGGGCCGAGTAAACCCGAATCTGCAGTCCCGGACAGCCGCTACTCTTCCCCGTCCCTATGACCAACGCCATCCTCGCTGAGGGACTTCGAAAGCACTACGGAGAGGTCGTCGCACTCGACGGTCTGGACCTCGCCGTGCCCGAGGGGTCCGTGATGTGCCTGCTCGGACCCAACGGCGCGGGTAAGACCACGACGGTTCGAATCCTCACCACCCTCCTCGAGGCAGACAGTGGCACGGCCACAGTGGCTGGGCTCGACGTAAGAGCCGACGCGGCGAAGCTCCGCGAGAGGATCGGGCTCTCCGGTCAGTACGCCGCGGTCGACGAGAACCTCACCGGTTTTGAGAACCTCGACATGGTGGGAAGGCTCTACCACATGGGGCGGCAGCTCAGCCGGGCCCGCGCTACCGAGCTTCTAGACCGGTTCGATCTCGACGAAGCCGCCGATCGTCAGGTGAAGACCTACTCCGGGGGCATGCGGCGTCGTCTCGACCTTGCCGCCGCACTAGTGGCCCGGCCCGAGGTGATCTTCCTCGACGAGCCGACAACCGGTCTCGATCCTCGGAGCCGACTCAGCCTCTGGGAGGTCATCGAGGAGTTGGTCAAAGAAGGTGCCACCTTGCTGCTCACCACCCACTTCCTCGACGAGGCCGATCGTCTCGCCGACTCCATCGGGGTGATCGACCACGGAAAGGTTATCGCACTGGGCACCGCCGAAGAGCTGAAGTCAAAGGTCGGCGGCGAGCGAATCGAGCTGACGGTCAGGAGTGATGCCGATCTGGAGCCGGCCCGGGAGGTGCTCTCCGCGATTGGGGTGGGTCAGGTCACCGACGACCACGACTCCCGTCAGCTGGCAGTGGCCGTGGGATCAGGCGGTGACGCCCTGATCGAAACGGTCCGTGGCCTCGACTCCCGGGGGATCAGCCCCCTCGATCTGGCTTTGCGCCGACCGACTCTGGATGACGTGTTTCTCGGGCTCACCGGTCATGTGGCCGAGGAGGTGGTCGACGCATGAGTCTTGCCTCGGCCATTTCCGACGGAGCGGTGGTCACCAAGCGCAATCTGCTCAAGATCACCCGTCTTCCCGACCTGCTGGTCTTCTCCACGGTGCAGCCGATCATGTTCGTGCTGCTCTTCGCTTACGTGTTCGGCAGCGCCATAGTGGTGCCCGGCGTTGACTACACCGAGTTCTTGATGGGTGGGATCTTCGTCCAGACCGTGGTCTTTGGTGCCACCATCACCGGTGCCGGGCTCGCCGACGACATCAAGAAGGGGATCATCGATCGCTTTCGCTCGCTACCTATGGCTCGATCGGCAGTCCTGGTGGGCCGGACCACCAGTGACCTGCTCAACAATCTCCTGGTGGTGACCATCATGGCGTTGACCGGTCTGGTCGTGGGTTGGCGGATCCACACCTCGCTTTGGGAGGCCGTCGCCGGTTTCGCTCTCCTCCTCATGTTCGCCTACGCCGTTTCCTGGATGATGGCGACCGTGGGGTTGTCGGTGAGCAGTGTCGAGGTGGTCAACAATGCTTCGTTCATCGTCATCTTCCCATTGACCTTCATCTCCAACGCCTTCGTGCCCACTACCAACTTCCCCACGGTTTTGAAGGTCTTTGCCGAATGGAACCCGGTTTCCGCGGTCGTCCAGGCGGTGCGGGAGTTGTTTGGGAACACCGATCCGCTGGGCCTAGTGGCACCATCCGAGTCGTGGCCAATGCAGAACGCGGTGCTTGCATCCGTGATCTGGATCATCGTGATCCTCGTGATCTTCGTCCCCTTCGCCATTTCCCGCTTCAAGAAGGCCGCCGTCCGCTGACCTTCAGGCGTGAAGGGCTGCCAGACCGGTGGCTTCATCTTCCAACTCCCGGCTGACCGAACGAGGGAGTGGCGCGTATGGGGCGAGGACAATCTTTCCGTCCTGGTGTTTCCAGGTCCCGGCGACCTGGCCATCGACGAGGAAAGTCGGCACCGACTGTGGGTTCTTGGTGTGGAACACCAGGCTCCGGTATTCCTCGGGGAGGATCAGGGTGCGGCGGGCGTGGACGAGCAGGGTCGCATCCCAGGTGGGGAGGAATCGGACCGGAGCCCTGCGCTCGGGGTCGGGAAGGGGGCCCCGTGGCAGATCGAGCAGCTCTTCATCCTGCTCGGAGCGAAAACGACGCAAGGTCATCGCCTCGACGATTGGCCTGATCGTGGTAACCGGCACTCCGGACCAGCTGGAGATATTGCTGAGCGTGGCGGGCCCGAACCCGCCCAGATATCGGCGACAAAGATGGGCCAAACCCTCGGACTCGCTGACAACGGTGGGCCCCAGCCAGTCGTCGGCGAGACCGAAGAGGTCGGCTCGTCGCTGCTCCCATGTCCCAGACGGGGGCACCCGCACCATCTCTACGTAAATCCCTGCTCCCGCCCAAGCCTCCTTGGGAACTCCGGCTTGGGCCAGGGCCGCGATCAGCTCATCCCTTTGGCGGGGGCCATTTGATAGCTCGGCGCGGACGATCGAAGCCGCTTGCTCGTAGTGAGTCCGATCCAGACCCTGAGGGCGGTTCGTCCGCAGCCACCATTCGCGACGTGTCGGCCCCACACCTGCGGCGAACAGCGCATAGTCGGCCTTGGAGACGATGTGAATGGTGCTCCGCATCAGGGTTCCCTGCACCGCGCGACGTGAGGTCAGCGCCCCTGTCAGCTGATCCCGGCGAAACCCGGAGAGACGTGACCACAGGGCGACGTAGGCCGAAGGTGCATATTGGGTTTGCAATCCGCCGACCCTCTCCAATGCGCGGACCAGGGAGTGGGAGGAGCGATCGAGCAGAAGTTGGCGGGCCAGCAAAGCCCGATTCAAGGCGCGGGCAGTTAGGACGCGGGGGAACACGAAGTGGAATGGTATGCGCAATCCAGCAAACGAGGGTCGGACCTCCTCCTCGCTGTAATGGGACAAAATGGTTTGACTTGTTACATGCGAAGCTGTAGTGTAATGCCCGTAAAGAGAGATGCTCATTACAGAAGAGGAGACGTGATGACCCCCTACGCTGCATATTTGATCACCCAGGACATTTTGGATCAGAGGCGGCGCGAGGGCGATCGGGCCCGTCTGGTCAGGCAGAACGTCGCGAAGCGTGCCTACAAGGCTGGTCGGACTCGTTCGACCTCACCCGAGGAGGTGTCCCATGTTTCTCGCCCACTGTGATCTTCTCGACCGGGAAGTCATCATCTGGACTTCGGATCTCGAAGGAGTCGAGAACACCGAGAACGGGATCGTGGTTCGGTATCAATGCGCCTGCGGTCGCCCCGCCGAGATGCTGACTGGTGCGCAGTCGCCCGTCA
>JALYNX010000240.1 GCA_030772935.1 Actinomycetota bacterium
CGGTTAGAGCAGCGCCTGGCCCGATTCATCTGTCAGCAGCAGCGGCTCCCGCCGCCGCAACTTCCAGATACGTCATCGACAGGAATCATCGCGTCTCCTTTCAGATCGATGACCTTCGATACATTGATCTTGGTCTATGGATCGAAGTATGTCAATATATGGGCATGGAGTTTTGTTGCACCCCGGTGTTCGAAGGCGTGATCGACGAAGCGGACGCGGTCGAGACGGCGCGGGCTCTCGCCGCCCTCGGTGACCCGGTCCGTCTCCGCATTGTCTCCCTGCTCGCAGCGGCGCCCGGCGGATCGGCATGCGGTTGCGAGCTCGAGTCCCCTCTCGGCCTCAGCCAACCCACGGTGTCCCACCATCTGAGAATCCTGCGCGAGGCCGGGTTGGTGACCGGTCACCGTGAGGGTCGATGGGTGCATTACCGGGTTGTCTCCCAACGTCTCGACGAGATCCGAGAGGTGCTGTCACCGCCGCTCGCGGTCAGCGTCTAGTCCGATTCGGACCTCGACAACGACGTCGCGTAGGCTTTCTGCGACGTCAAGTGACAGGAGCAGCAATGCAAAGTCGAGCCACCGCCACCTGGGAGGGCGACCTATTCACCGGGTCCGGGACCGCCAGTCTCGGCACCGGGTTGGCCACCGATCTCCCGGTCAGCTGGCCGAGTCGTACGGAGGCCGCCAGTGGCAAGACCAGCCCTGAAGAGTTGATCGCGGCCGCCCACGCCGCCTGTTACTCCATGGCATTTGCCAACGGTCTCTCCGGCAGGGGCTTCCCCCCCGTCCGCCTCGACACCTCAGCCGAAGCCACCTTCGAGAAGATGGAGCCCGGGTGGCGTCTCACCAAGATGGCGTTGAGCGTGCGGGGCAATGTGCCCGGTATCGGCGCCGACGAGTTTCAGGAAGCCGCGGCCGCCGCCAAGGATGGGTGCCCGGTCTCCAATGCCCTCAAGGGCAACGTCGAGATCTCGATTCAGGCGGTCCTCGCCTGAACTATCAGCGGACCATTTCGAGGAGCTTGGTGACGGTGTTCCAGTTGCGCGCCGTTCCCGCGGTCCCCAGTACCCGTTCGAAGTAATCCAGGTTGAGCTTGGACCTGCCCTGTCCGTTGGGATAGCTGAGGTAGATCTCCCGCCCGTGCACCTCGAAACGGTCGGGTGGGGAGCGATCCGGGTCGAGAACGGCCAGCTTGGCGGCCGCCGGTGCCTTTTCCAGGAAGACCACGTGGAGGAGCGAGGGGTCGAAATGATCGCCCCGGAACGGGTGGGCGCCGGCCACGGCGACGAGCTCCTTGCGGGTGCGGGTCATTACCCGCACTTCGAGCCCGAAGTCCTCGGCGATCGCCGCCTCGAGGGCCGCCGCCAGGTCGGGGAGCCGCACCGTCCCTGGCTCGAGCACGACATTCCCGCTCTGCAGATAGGTCTGGGCGTCGCCAAACCCGCGTTTGGAAAGAGCGGCACGTAGTTCGGCCATCGGCAGCATGGAGCGCCCTCCGACATTCACGCCCCGGATCAGGGCCACTGCCCGGGTCACTTGCCTGTTGCGCCTGGTCGGAGCGGGGCGCGGATGCCTCTGAACTCCCAGTCCCCACCGAGGGCGGTCGAAACCACCTCTTCGGACTCGCTGGGTTGGGCGCCGATGTCGTCTCGTATTGGAGTTGAGCCTTCGACGATGACGTTGGTGAGCTCGCCCAATCCTTCGACCTCCACCTTGACCACATCGCCTGGCACCACAGGCCGGGAGCCGGCCGGCGTCCCGCTCAAGATGACGTCTCCGGGGAGCAGGGTGATCGTCCGTGCCAGATCGGCGACCAGGTAGGGCATGGCCCACACCATCTCGGCGGTGGTTCCATCCTGGGTCACTTCGTCGTTCACCAGAGTTCTGATCCTCTTGTCCCTGAAGTCCCAGTCGTCGACCAAACCTGGGCCGAGCGGGCACAGAGTGTCCGAGCCCTTGACTCGAAGCATCGACCCCGCGTCGGTGTCCCGGAAGTCGTGCAGCCCGAAGTCGTTGGCGATCGTGTAGCCGGCGATGCATTCGCCCGCCTCGTCGGGGTCAACCTGGAAGCAGGTCTCTCCGATGACGATTGCGATCTCGCCCTCGAAGTTGAGGTACTTGCAGCCGAGGGGGCGGACCACCTCACCCCGATGCCAGTTGAGCGCGGTCGTGGGTTTCTGAAAGTAGGTCGGCGCCGACGGGAGTTTCGTCATGAACTCCTCCACCCGGCTCCGATAGTTGAGGTGGACGGCCAGGACTTTGGATGGCTCGGTCGGTGGAAGATGCTCCGCGGTTTCGGGGTCGAATCGGAGGCCGCTTTCGGCCACCAGCTCGTCGCCCTGGCGACGGACGTGCAGCGGCTCGCCATCGACGAGGATTCTCCGGTGCTCGGTCATCGAGTCACACGGTACCCAAGGGCCGACGCCGATTATGTTTGGTTCCTAACGACTCCATGCCCCTGAACATCCTCCACCCTGATCTCGGCGATCCCCATGCCGATCTGGCTTCTCATGACACATTCCTGAGATGCGTTCCCCACGCCGCCTTTTCCCGGATGCGCCAGGAGGAGCCGGTGGCTTGGGTCGAGGAGAGCGACGGATCGGGGTTTTGGGCGGTGACCCGGCACGCCGATGTTGAGTTGATCAGTCGTGATTTCGCCAGGTTCACCGCATCTCGGGGGATCCGCATCGAGGACATGGCTCCCGACGAGTTGGAGGCGCGGCGGACCATGATGGAGTTCGACCCGCCGGAGCATGCCCGGCTTCGCCGGCTGGTGCAGCCTGGCTTCACCCCGAGGGTCGTGGCTACCTATGAAGCTGCCTTCCGCAAGTTGGCGGGACACGTCCTCGAGACGGTGCTGCCGCTGGCGGAGTTCGACTTCGTGACCGAGATTGCCCGTGAGCTTCCGATCCGGCTTCTCTGCCGGCTGTTGGGGGTCCCCGAGTCGGACGCCTCCCATTTGGTGGCGTGGGGTGATCAGATGATCTCTAACGCCGACCCGGAGTACACGCCGGTCGTGATCGACAAAGACGACACCGAGGAATACCGCCTGCTGCCGTTTCGATCACCGGCGGCGATCGAAGTCTTCCGCTACGCCGAGGAGATGGCCTTGAAGAGGCGGGCCGTTCCCGAGGAAGACATCATCAGCACGCTGCTCCATTCCGAGCCTGACGGTGAGCCGCTGACCGACCTCGAGTTCAAGAACTTCTTCACCCTGATGATGGTGGCCGGCAATGAGACCACCAGACACACCATCAGCCACGGTCTCATCTTTCTGAATGATCATCCCGGGCAGATGGAGGAACTTCGGGCCGACCCCGAGGGACTCTCGGTCTCGGCGACCGAGGAGATCCTCCGCACATCAGCGGTGACGATGCACTTTCGGCGCACCGCGACCGAGGACATCGAGTTGGGTGGCGCGACCATCGGCAAGGGTGACCGGGTGGTGGTCTGGTACCCATCGGCCAACTACGACGACGAGGTGTTCGACGACCCGTTCCGTTTCGACATCCATCGCAGTCCGAACGACCACCTCACTTTCGGGGCGGGGCGTCATGTCTGTCTTGGCGCATCTTTGGCCCGGCTCGAAGTCCGGGTGGTGTTCGAGGAGCTGCTGAAGCGGGTCGACTCCTTCGAGATCGTCGGCGAGCCCGACCGGCTCCGCTCCAACTTCATCAACGGGATCAAGCACCTGCCGGTTCGCGTCGCCGTTTAGCTCCTTGAGACCGTTCTACGCGGGGAGGGCGCTGGATGGCTGAAGATCTTGATCAGACGACGAGCGTCTTCTCGATGATGTCGATGGCGTGATCGATGTGGTCGCTGGTCGTCCTCCGGTTGAGGATGGCGAATCGGAGCACGAAGCGGCCGCCGACCACAGTGGGGGACACGTGCACCACCCGCTCCCGGTTGATCGCGTCCATCGCCGGCCGCCCCTGATCGTCGTCACGGAACCGGAAGGCAACGATCGAGAGGTCGGGGCGCCACGGGGCGTCGACGCCCTCGATGCCGGACAGGCGGTCGAAGGC
>JALYNX010000241.1 GCA_030772935.1 Actinomycetota bacterium
TGCCCGGGGTGTCCTTGCCCTCGAGGGTGGTGAGATCGATCATCCGGGTGATCAGGTCGAGCGCGGCGCGTTTCGACTCGCGTTTGATGGAACGCGTGGAAAGGGCTGCCACCCGCTCATTGGCCCCTACCTCATCGACCGACGGCACCGAGCGCAGGAAGGACCGCAGAGTCGGGGTCGTGATCCGATCGGGCAGGATCGAAGTGCGGGCAGGTGCAAGGGTCACAGCAGGACCAATGGTACAGGGGCTGTTTCCTCCCCCAGGAGCGGAGCGACGTTGGGGGAGGTGTCGCCGAAGACGACGGAGGGGTCATCTCCGACGCGCTCACTTCGTTCACTGGGGGGAGATATGGACCCCGGGGCCGTCAGGCGCTGGTACTCGATATCAACTGATAGGAGATGTCCTGATCGATCGACATCTCCATCTGGAAGCCAATCAGATCACCCGTGGTGTCATCGGGAATCATCATGTCCATCACGATGTGAGTCCCCGCCGTTACGTCCGATTGACGAGCGGTCCCGGCACCGGCGTCGAAACGGGTGGTGCCGCTCGAGCTGGTGTCATCGATGGAGATCAGGAACCGGAGCTCGCCCATCAGATCTTCGAACTCGGCCGTCTCCTCGGCGGTGGCTTCCTCCGGGATAAAGGCGCCGAATAGCCCGCGGAAGAACTCGGCGAGATCGAACTCGATCGGGGAAGTCGTCGAGATGGTCTCGATGACAAGCACCTCTGCTCCATCGAGCTGCTCGACACCGCTGATCGTGTTGGTGACGCTGGTGACGATCGGCTCTTCTCCGAGTCCCGGGGATTCGATCTCATCGGACCAGGTGTCCCCCACAGCCACCTCTTCGTCGGAGAGCAGCGGTCCGAAGAACTGACCGGGGTCAAGACCAGGGGCAGGTGCGCCGCCGCCCATCGACCCCAAACCCTCGAACAATCCCCCAAGCGGGTCCTCGACGTCCTCGCCCCCGCTGCTGATCACATTGCCCTGCTCATCGACCACGACCGTCACATCTATGGGCTCCATGGCGGCAAAGTCGGGAACCTCACTCGTGTCGATCGGCTCGCCGTCGACGGTGCCGGTCACCGCCACGTCGTCGAAATTGCCCGTGATATGAATCTCGAAGGTTCCCTCTTCGGGGCCGGCGGCGACCTCGTGGGAGAAAACCGCGGTCCCGGTGATGTCAACCGAGGCCTGACCAGGGATCTCCTCCTCGCCCATCGCTGCAGCATCGCCGGATGCCTCGAGCTCGATGTGCTGGTCGAGACCAACCTCGTACTGGAACCCGTCGCCGGCGGCCAGTGTGTAGCTGAGCAGAACTGCCTCGGCCGGAGGTGCTGCTGTGGTGCTGGTGGTGGGGGCGACGCTGGTGGTGGTGGTGGTCTCGGCCGTCCCGTTGCAGGCGGCAAGGACCAGGGCCAGGACGGGGATGAAAATTGTGGAACGCTTTGGCATATTGGTCAGGTTATCGGTATCCGGGCGCTTTCCTTTTAGGACTCATTGGGACCCCAGTTAGCGTGCCGGATTCATGAACCCCTGGGCTCCTCTGATCGCCGCCATCCTGGGCTGGGGCTCGGGTGCTGTGGTCACCAGAGCTTTGGTCGGAGGTGGAGTCGACACCTTCACGATGCTCCCGTTCCGGCTAGGCAGCGCCTTGGTGGTCATGCTCATGGTCATCTTCTTCTGGAAGAGATTTCGCAGCACCGATCGGCGGGCGTGGAGCCGAGGTGTCACCTTGGGCACGTTTGCCATGGCGATGCCGATGATCCTGCTGACGATCGCCCTGGAGGACCTACCGGTTAGTCTGGGCGGCCTACTCATCGCGCTGGTCCCGATCGTCACGATCTGTGCCGCTCATTTCATCGTCCCTGGCGAGAGGTTCAACCCCCGTTCGGTGCCCGGCCTGATCGTGTCGTTGGTGGGAACTGCGGTCCTGGTCGGGATCGGCGGGGACACCGTGGCCGGTGTCGGCAACCTGTGGCGAGGGGTGACCTTTTCACTGCTTGGAGTCCTCCTCGCCGGAATCGCTGGTGCGCTGAGCCGCCGTTTCGCCCTGGAGGTGGGCGGCGATGCCCTGGTCATCCCCCAGTTCACAGCGGCCACGGCGATTCTCTTTGTGCTGCTCCCGGTCTTGGGATCCTCGCCGTCCGCGATAGGGGCCAGCGATTGGATCCTCATCCTGGCGCTCGGCATCCTGGGGACAACCATCCCCTTCACCGCCTTCCTGGTCGCGGCCGAGATGAGCCCGGCAAGCCGCCTCGCTGTCGCCTCCTATCTGGTGCCAGTGGTCGCGGTTCTGTTGGCGGTGATCTTCCTCGGCGAGACGATCAGCCTCCCGGTGGTCGCGGGAGCCGTCCTCATCATCGGCGGCGTGGTGATGGCCGAACGGGCCACGCCACATGTGCCCGAACCAGGGTTCTCAACGGCTCAATAGCGACGGTTGGGACCCACCCTCTGGTTTACCCTCACCTTCAATGAGTCGTCGCGTTCTCGTCGCTGTCGCATGGCCCTATGCATCGGGCTCTCTTCACCTCGGCCATCTGGGAGGCGCCTACCTCCCCTCCGACATTTTCGCCCGCTATCACCGGCTCGCCGGAAACGATGTGATCATGGTTTCGGGTTCGGACGCCCATGGGACTCCGATCACCGTCCGCGCCGACGAGGAAGGCATCACACCGCGGGAGGTAGTCGACAAGTACCACGCCGAGATCCTGGGATATTGGGAAGCGGTCGGGATCTCATTCGACCTCTTCACGACCACCATGACCGAGAACCATCACGCGGTGACTCAGGACATGTTCCTCAGGCTGCTGGAGAAGGGCCATCTCGTCAAAGGCACCTCGACTCAGTTCTACGACCCGGAAGCCGAGAGGTTCCTCCCCGACCGTTATGTCGAAGGGACCTGTCCCCATTGCGGGTACACCGAGGCCCGTGGCGACCAATGCGAGAACTGTGGGCGCACCCTCGACGCCCTCGACCTGATCGATCCCCGGTCCCGCCTGAGCGGGGCCACCCCGGTGCTGCGCGAAACCGAGCACTATTTCTTCCGGCTTCCTCAATTCGCCGAGCCCCTCAAGGCGTGGCTGGAGACGAAGACAAGCTGGCGGCGGCATGTCAGGAACTGGGCACTAGGGATGATCGAAGAGGGCATGCCGGAGCGGGCGATCACCCGCGACATCGAGTGGGGGGTCGAGGTTCCGGTGGACGACCTCGGGCCGGGGAAGAGAATCTATGTCTGGTTCGACGCAGTCATCGGTTATCTCTCCGCCGCCAAGGAATGGGCTCAGCGCAGTGGTGATCCGGAAGCGTGGCGGAGGTGGTGGGAGGATCCCGAAGCCGAGTCCTACTACTTCGTCGGCAAGGACAACATCCCGTTCCACACCGTGATCTGGCCCGCGATGCTTCTCGGTTACGGCGGGCTCAACCTACCCACCGATGTGCCGGCCAACCAATACATCACTTTCAAGGGGGCCAAGGCCTCGAAATCGAAGGGCGTGGGGCGATCGATCGGCTGGTATGCGGAGCGGCTCCAGCCCGATGCGCTGCGCTACGCCATCGCATCGATCCTGCCCGAGCAGAACGACACCGACCTCAGCGACGAGGAAATCATCCGCCGGATCAACGACGAGTTGGTCGCCACCTGGGGCAACCTCGTAAATCGAGTCCTTTCTCTCACCACGGCCAACTTCGACGGGAAAGTCCCCAACCCGGACGTGTTGACCGGCGAGGACCAGGCCCTCATCGCCGGCGTCGACGAGACTCTGACAGCGGTGGCTTCGCATATCGAAGCCGTCGAGCTCCGAGCCGGTCTCCGAACGGCGATGGACGCAGCGACCGAAGTCAACGTCTACCTCAACGCCAACGCCCCCTGGAAGATCGTCAAGGAAGACCGAAAACGTGCCGAGACGATCTTATGGACCGCCATTCAGGCGATTTCGGGCATCAGGGTGGCCCTGTTCCCTTATCTACCGTTCACGACACCCAGAGTTGGGGAGATGCTGGGCCTGTCAGGCGCGGTCCAGGGCTGGCAGCGCCCTCCGGTGGAGGCAGGGACCGCCCTCGGGCTGGTCGAGCCGCTGTTTGTGAAATTGGAGGCCGACGCCCTCGACTGACTGAAACTCCGGGGCGGTCCCCGGGGTCCAACCAGGGTGAACCCCCATTCGCCCATTTTCCAATGGCGGCTACGTTTCCTCTCATGATCAGGGTCGCACGCGTGCTTGGTGGGTTCTTGCTGGTCATCGCCGGCATCCTGATGCTCGTCCTCCCCGGACCCGGAGTTCTCACCATCCTCGGTGGCCTGGCGCTGCTTGGAACCGAGTTTGCATGGGCGCGACGCATCGTCGACTGGGCCAAATCCAAGGTGGCGACAGTGCTCGGAGAGCCGTCGGAGCCTTCGAGCTAGGCGGGCGGGTAGACCCCCATCTCCTTGGCCTTCGCCGTCTGCCAGAAGATGTCACCGATCTCGTCGATGAGGGCGATCAGCTTGCGCCCGTCTTCGGGGTCGACTGACTTCTTGGCATCGCCCGCCTGATGGATGGCCCGCCAGAACAGATCGTCGAGGTTGGAGAACTCCTTCCGATGATCGGCCGTGAAGAAGTCCGCCCACAGCACCATTAGGTGGTGCTTGACCAGCTCGGCCCGTTCCTCTTTGAGGGCGATGGCTCGAGCCTTGAAGACCTCGTCGTCGGAGCCGGCGTACTTCTCGGCGATCTTGAGAACCGACATGGCCTCGATCTTGGCCTGGGCCGGGTCGTAGACCCCGCAGTAGAGGTCGCAGTGAGCATGGGCGACAGTTAGCTGGCGCATTGACACTCCTTGTTGGTCGTAATGCCTCTTCCGACCATACCCTCCCTCCGACCATGTCTATGCGAAGGTTCCAGGTGGCCGAGGAGTCGATGCTGCCCACCCTCGTGCCCGGCGATGAATTCGTCGCAACCAATTCACGAACACCCTCGAAGGGCGAGATCGTGGCCTTTCCCCACCCCGAACGCGAGGACTTCTGGCTGGTCAAGCGAATGACGGCGGGACCAGGGGATGTTGTCGGAGACGAACCACTCCATGACAACGAGGCCTGGGTCATATCGGACAACTCGGATGCGACACGGGCCGACTCACGGACTCTCGGCCCGATCCCACTCGAACTGATGTGGGCCCAAGTCACTCATCTCGACGCGCATAGCTTCGGCGAGGCGGCGACCTTGCTTGGCCTGGAGGACCCTGCACTCGCGCGGATCTTGAGCGAATGGGGGGTGCCCCCCTTCTGGCAACGGGAGCCGGAGTTCGCAACGCTCGTACTCTTGATCCTGGAGCAACAGGTCTCCCTGGAGTCGGGTGCCGCCATGTTCCGGCGGCTCATCGACCTACTCGGCGCTGTGACACCCGAGACGGTGCTCGAAGCCGGCGACGCCGGGCTGCGATCGATCGGTGTCACCCGTCAGAAATCGGAATACCTGCTCGGGCTCGCTGGCGCTGTGCTGACCGGCGAACTCGATTTGCCGTCTCTGCTGGTCGCCGACGAGGACGAGGCTCGATTGAGTCTGCTCGCGATCAAGGGAATCGGGCTGTGGACTGCCGACGCGTACCTGCTGTCCGCCGTCAGGTTGCCGGACGTGTTCCCGATCGGGGACCGAGCATTGCAGGTCGGAGCGATGGAGGCCCTTGGTCTCGGGGCGATTCCCAGACCAGACGAACTGGAGGTCCTTTCCGCGCCGTGGCGCCCGGTGCGAGCCGTGGCCGCACGCCTGATCTGGCACCGCTACCTGGCGACCCGGGGGCGAATCGAACCGCCCGACCCGATCTCCGGTCACACGCTCACCAACTAGGCGTAGAGTCGAACCCATGACCGAGTTCGTAGTCCAGATGGAAAACCGTCCGGGCAGACTCGCCACACTGACCGAGTCGTTGGCCGCCTTCGGGGTCAACATCGAGGCCTTAGCCGCGTATGGGACCGACGGAAAGGGCACCGTGCGTTTGATCGTCGACGACGCCCCAACCACGCGTCGAGTCTTGAGCGAAGCAGCCCTACAAAGCGAAGAGCACATGGTGCTGACCGCGCAACTCCCCCATCGTCCAGGGGAGCTGGCCCGTCTCACCCGGCTCATTGCCGACGCCGGAGTCAACATCGATGCCCTCTACGTCCTCCGCTCCACAGCCGAGGGGATCGAGCTCGCCGTTTCGATCGACGAGCCCGACAGCGGCCTCCCCTATCTTCCGATCACCGGAGGGGTGTTAGTGGTCTAAGGGCGGAGAGCCGATACTCTGCCGCCGATGTGGTCGAGGATCTCCGAGCTTTTCCGCTCCCGCGTCTTCCTGTGGGTCCTCGCGGCGGTGATCGTCGTCGTCGCCGGGGTGGCGATATTCATCGCGGCCAATGCGGACCCGGAAGTCGTGGAGACCACGACGTCAACCTCGACCACGACCACTGTTGCCAGCACCACGACGACCGCTGTCGCAACTACAACAACATCAGGAACGACCTCACAAATCAATGGGCTCGCCGTCGCCGACCCGACCCTGCTCAACCGCAGACTCCTCGCAGTCAAGATCGACAACCACCCCAACGCCAGGCCGCATTCAGGCATTCAGCAGGCGGACGCGGTCATCGAGCTCATGGTGGAAGGCGTGACCCGATTCATCTCGTTGTGGCAGCAGAGTGACTCGGAGTTTCTGGGACCGATGCGATCCGGTCGCCCCACCGACCAGACGCTTCTCTCCTTCTTCAACGAGCCTTCGTTGGCAATCTCAGGCGCTCAAAGCTGGGTACAGGACATGATCCGGTCGGTTGGCATCCATCTCATCGGGGAAGTGGAACCTGCAACGTTCCGCGTTTCGGGTCGGCGGGCTCCGCACAACCTCTTCGCCAACACGCTATTGCTGCGCGAGTACGCCGACTCGGTTGGCTACCCGAACTTGCCAATCGACGGCCCGATGTGGGAGTTCGGCCCGATGCGCGCCGATGCCCGAGCCGCAAACCGGGTTGCGATCGACTTCTTGAGTAACCCGGTGGAGTGGACTTGGGATCCGACCACCGCAACATGGCTGCGCACGGTGGGCGGAAACGTATCCGGATGGCGCACCGAGGATGACGTAGAGGGACAGATCGGCTTTCCGGTTCTCGTCGCCCTGTTCGTGGAGCAGTACTCGGTCGGAAACCTGCCTGCAAGCCGGACCTCCGGAACCGGGCTGGCCTACGTCTTCGCAGAGGGCAAAGTGATCGAGGGCACCTGGCAGCGCGAAGGCCTGACCGACTGGTTCCGGCTCACCGACATGAATGGAGCCACGATCCAGGTCCCGCCCGGCCAGGCGTGGATCTCGCTCGTGCCCGACAGCGGCGGGCTCGTAATCGAGTGATGTCTTGGACTCCGGCGGCCTCGCTAGGGTCGCCCGGGTGGTTTCTGTCTCTGCTGTTGCCGAGGTGAAAGCGGCGCTCGATGCGGCGCACGTCACCCAGGGCACTCTGAACGGCTTCACCCTCATCGATGACGAGCTGGCCCTGGCCCGCGCCGGCGAGATCGAAGTCTCCGGCGAAAGCGAAGGGGGCACCGCCCCTCTGGCCGGAGTCCCCGTCGCCATCAAGGATCTCATCGACCACCGGGGTCGGGTGACGACCTGCGGATCGGCCTTCTACCGCCAGGAGGCACTCAAAAGCGCACCGGCAGTGGAACGGCTGGAGACGGCAGGGGCGGTGATCGTCGGTCGCACCGGGCTTCACGAGTTCGCCTTCGGGTTCTCCAGCGAGAACCCGCACTTCGGGCCGGTCCGCAACCCATGGGATCCAGCCACCTCACCGGGTGGGTCCTCCGG
>JALYNX010000242.1 GCA_030772935.1 Actinomycetota bacterium
GCCTGGCACCGTGAGGTCCGGATCGCCTTTCACCCACCGCGGGAAAGCGGGCGGGTGTTCCCGATCCCGCCTGAGTTGGCGCCGCAGGAGATCCTCGACGCCGCCGAGATCGACGAACGCGGTCGGCCCCGGTGAGACGCCGGCCGAATCCCTGGATCGCGATTCCGGCATTGATCAGCGGAGCCCTGGCCGGGGTCTTGGGTTGGATCGTCACTGATGTCAGCTGCCGCAGCACTGATGCCGCAGGCAATACGTCGTCGTGTGGTGGCTGGGCGACCCTGGTCTCGATCGTCTCCTTCCTGGTGGTCACCGTCGGCGTCGCTCTGATCCTGTCGCTGGTCTACCGGAGCCTGGCGGAATGGAACGAGAAAAGGCCTGACGGCCGTACTTAGTACTGGGTATTTAGTACTGGGACCAGATCCGATTCTTTCCAAGTACGAAGTACTCAGTACCAAGTACAGGTTTTCAGACCTTGCTGAAAACCAGACTCACGTTGTGCCCACCGAAGCCGAACGAGTTCGACATCGCATGGTCGAGTGAGGTGGGACGTGCCTCGTTGGGGATGTAGTCGAGGTCACATTCCGGATCAGGCACTTCGTAGTTGATCGTCGGGGGAAGGATCTGATCGCGCAGGGCCATGATGCAGGCCACCGCCTCGACTGCTCCCGCCCCACCGAGGACGTGGCCGGTCATCGACTTGGTCGACGACACCGGTATCCGGTCCGCTGCCTCGCCAAGGGCGATTCGAATTGCAGCTGTCTCGGTTGAATCGTTGGCTTCGGTCGAAGTCCCGTGGGCGTTGATGTACCCGACCTGGGATGGCTCGAGCGAGGCATCGGCGAGAGCAGCCGTCATCGCTCGCGCCGCGCCGGTCCCCCCGGGTCGGGGCAGAGTGATGTGATAGGCGTCGGCCGACATTCCGTAGCCGGTCAACTCGGCGAGAACGGCTGCTCCCCGAGCCCGTGCGTGTTCCTCGCTCTCGAGGATCAGGGCCGCACCCCCCTCCCCCATCACAAAGCCGTCCCGCTCGGCGTCGAAGGGGCGGGAAGCACGGGTTGGCTCGTCGTTGCGGTGCGACAACGCCCTGGCCTGGGCGAAGGTGGCAATGCCGAAGGTGGTGATCGCGGCCTCGGCGCCGCCGGCCACCACGACGTCGGCCGCTCCACGGCGAATCCATTCGGCACCGTCACCGATGGCGTTGGCCGACGCCGAGCAGGCAGTGACCACACAGGAGACTGGTCCCAGGAGGTGGTGCTCGATCGAGGCCAGCCCGGCCGCCATGTTGGGGATGATCCTGGGGACACCGGTCGGGCTCACTCGATCCGGCCCCCGGTCCTTGAGCGTCTCGATTTCCTCGATGAACGACCCCATGCCCCCGAAACCCGCACCGACCATCACCCCGGCTCGAGCCGCGGCCTCATCGTCCTCGTCGAACGCCAGTCCCGCTTCCTGTAGTGCTTGGCGAACCGCCACCAGGAAAAACTGGGTGTATCGGTCGAGCCGACGCACTTCGCGCCGGTCGAAATGAGCCTCGGGGTCCCAGTCCTTGACCTCACCGGCGATGGTGGTGCGATATCCGGTGGTGTCGAACTGGGTGATCTGCCCGATGCCCGATGTTCCCGAGAGCATCGCCTTCCAAGTCGAGGTGACATCGTCCCCGATCGGCGTGACCGCCCCGAGCCCGGTGACGACGACTCGCCGTCGCTCGGGTGACATCAAGAATCAGCCTCCCAGCTTGCCGTGGACGACGTCTATGGCCTGGCCGACTGTCATGATCGACTCGGCCTCCTCGTCGGGGATCTTGACCCCGAACTCGTCCTCGAGCGCCATCAGAAGTTCGACAACCCCAAGACTGTCCACATCGAGGTCCTCCTCGAAGTGGGCCTCTTCGGAGATCTTGGCTGCGTCGAGCCCGAGCTCTGACACGAGCACGCCTCCGAGACGCTCCGCTACTTCGCTTCTTTCCATTCCTTTGCTCCTTTTCGTTGGTCCGTGAGTGACGGGGAAGTTACAGAACAAGGCCTCCATCGACCGGCAGTACCTGGCCCGTGATATAGGAGGCCCCTTCTGAGGCGAGAAACTCGACAACCGCGGCCACCTCGTCGGGCGACCCGAAACGGCGGAGGGAGATCGAGTCGGTGAGACCTAGCTTGATACCGTCGCCGAGATCCTCGGTCATGTCAGTTGTGATGAATCCAGGAGCCACGACGTTGACTGTGATGCCTCTCGACCCGATCTCCTTGGCGATCGACTTCGAAAACCCGATCATCCCTGCCTTGGAAGCCGAGTAGTTGGCCTGACCGGCATTCCCACCAATCCCGGCCACCGAGGCGATCGACACGATCCGACCCCAGCGCATCTTGAGCATCCCCCGCAGTGCTGCCCGGGTGCAGAGATAGGTCGAGCGCAGGTTGGTGTTGATCACCGCATCGAAGTCTTTGGGGCTCATCCGGAGCAGCAGGTTGTCCCTGGTGATCCCGGCGTTGTTGACCAAGATCGAAACCGGGCCCAGAGCCGCGGCCACCTTGGCGAACATCTCCTCGACCTGATCCTCCTGGGAGACGTCGGCGCCATGCGCCATGGCCCGCCCCCCACCCGACTCGATCGCGCCGACTGTTTCCTCGGCCGCTGCGGCGTTGCTGGTGAAGTTCACGACTACCTGATGGCCTGATCCGGCCAGTCGGACGGCGATCGCCCTGCCGATCCCCCGTGACCCTCCGGTTACCAGGGCCACTCTTCCACCGAGAGCCTCCGTCACGTCAGTTTCTCCGGCAGGCCAAAGAAGTCGAAGTTGGGCTGGAGTAGCTCCATCGTCGTCCGGTCCACGGGTGGCAGCTGGGCGTCGCTCTCCCCTAACGGCTCGACACGCGAGCCCCACTTGTATATGGCCGAGCCCCAAGTGAGCCCGCCCCCGAAAGCCGTGAATGCGATGGTCGAGCCCGGCTGGATCCTGCCTTCCTCCAGAGCCTCAGCTAGGGCCACGGGGATGGTCGCTGCCGACGTGTTGCCGTAGGAGTGGATGTTGACGTAGACCTTGGCCTCGTCGAACCCAAGCCTTCGAGCGGTGGCGTCGATGATCCTCACATTTGCCTGATGGGGTATCAGCAGGTCGATGTCGTCCAAGGTGAGGCCGGCTTCCTTGACTGCCCTGGCAGTCGAATCACCCATCGTGGTGACCGCCCGGCGAAAGACCTCCTGGCCTTCCATGGTGATCGCCGACACGGAGGGGTCGAGCGGGCCCCGGTCTCCTTCGGTGCCGTCCTTCGGGGTTTGAAGGATGTGCCCGACCGACCCGTCCATGCCCAATTCCGAGGACAGCAGGCCGATTGGCTCATCGGTTGGCTCGAGGACGACCGCCCCGGCACCGTCACCGAAGAGGACACAAGTGGCCCGGTCGGTGAAGTCCATCAGATAATGGAGCTTCTCGGTGCCAATCACCACCACTGTCTTGTAGGGGCCGCCCCGAATCATGTTGGCCCCGACGACCAGGCCGTAGACAAAGCCCGAGCACGCTGCGTTGATGTCCATCGCAGCCGCGTTCCACGCCTCCATCCTCTTCTGGACGACCGAGGCGGTGGAGGGGATTATCGAGTCACCGGTGCAGGTAGCCACCAGGATCAGATCGACGTCCGCAGCAGTCTTGCCCGCCGCGGCCAGGGCCCGCAACGCGGCAACCGCACCCAGTTCGGATGCTTCGACATGGCTTATTCGCCGCTCCTTGATCCCGGTGCGCGTGGTAATCCATTCGTCGGATGTGTCGACCAACTGCTCCAGGTCGTGATTCGACAACACGTTTGGCGGCATGCATTTGCCCCATCCGGTTATCTCGGCGTTGCGCATAAACGTCTCCTCAAAGTCGGCCAATGGTACCGACGGCCTCGGTCGCAGCCTCGATGTCGTCGATGTCGGACACCACCAGCACCCGGGCATCCTCCACCGTCCTCTTGGCCAGGCCGGCGGTCACGTCCCCGGGCCCGACTTGGATGAAGGTGTCGACCCCCGCCATCGCCATATTGACGAGGCTCTCTGAGAACCGCACCGGGGACACCACCTGGCGGGCCAACAACTGCTTCACCGTATCCACTGCATGAGGCTGCGCTGTGGTGTTGGCCCAAACCGGGAACAACGGGTCGCCGACGGCCACCTGCTCGAGGGCGCCGGCAACAACTGCCGCCGCTGGCGCCATGAACGTCGAATGAAACGCCCCCGACACCTTGAGCGGGATCGCTCGGCGCACCCCGAGATCGCTTGCGTTCTCCACCAACCACTCGAGATCGGCAGACCCCCCTGCGACCACGACCTGTCCCGGCGCGTTGATATTGGCAACCTCCAGACGGCCCCCCATCTCCACCCGCCGAGCGCAGATCTCCTTCGCCTGTTCCTCATCTGCCCCGAGCAGTGCCGCCATCCCCGACGGCTCCGACTGGGCGGCTTCAGCCATCGCCCGCCCTCGGATGGCCACCGTCGCCAGGGCGGACTCGTAGTCGAAGAACCCGGCCGCGGTGAGGGCGGTGTATTCACCAAGGGAGTGTCCGGCCGCCCCTGTCGGCACCAGTCCCGTCTCTGCGGCAAGTACGTCCCACAGCGCATATGACAGGGCGAACAGGGCCGGCTGGGCGTGCTCGGTGCGGGTCAAAGCGTCCTCGGGGCCGTCGAGGCACATCGAACGCAGAGAAAAGCCAAGCAAACTGTCGGCTCGATCGCCAAGCAGGTCGGGTCTGGCGTCGAAGAGGTGCCTCCCCATCCCAACGTGCTGACTCCCCTGACCGGGAAAGAGGATTCCGACGCTCACTTGCTATCCGACTCCTGCCTTCTCGGCTCGGTTACTCCAAGGCCTTGAGGAGGCGGGTCACATCCCCGGCGTCGACGTCGCGGTGGGCGACGATCCTCCACCAGCCGGCCTGGGGTGGATTGATCTTGATCCCACCTTTGTCGAGCCGGGCGCTGACGTCGGCCCACTCCATGCCAAAAGCAGAAAAATCGACGCGCACCATGTTGGTCTCGACCAGTGTCGGGTCCACCGAGCCCGGGTAGCGCTCGGCCAGGCCCTCTCCCAGGGTGCCAGCCAAGATGTGATCCTCGATGAGCCTGCTTCGGCCGGAGAGTGCCACCCTCGCCGCGGCGGCCAGCACGCCTGCCTGTCGCATGCCACCACCGAGGCGCTTCCGTAGATAGCGGATCTCATCGATCATCACCTGGGGTCCGCAAACGATCGATCCCACCGGGGCACCCAACCCTTTCGAGAAGCAGAACTGGATGGTGTCCGCCACCGCCGCATACCGGTCTGCGGATACACCCGACGCAACCACCGCGTTGAAGATCCGTGCCCCGTCCAGATGCACCCTCAGAGAATGTGCGCGGGCTACCTCAGAGGTCTTCTCCATTAGGTCGATCGGGATCACCCTTCCCCCGGAAAGGTTGTGAGTGTTCTCCCAAAGTAGGAGGCCGATTCGGGGAAAGAACCCACTCAGCTCCATCGCCACTTCCACATCTTCGGGTTCGATGCGGCCACCCTCCCCCGAGACCGTCCTGAAGCCGACACCTGACAGAGCCTGAGGTGCTCCGGCCTCGATGCTGCGGACATGGCTCCCCTCATTGGCGAGAACCTCCTCGCCGGGATGAGTGTGGAACATGATCGAAAGCTGGTTGCCCATCGTCCCGGTCGGGACGAAGACCGCCGCCTCCTTGCCGGTGACCGAGGCCGATTCCTCCTCGAGGAGATTCACCGTTGGGTCGTCGTGATAGACATCATCCCCAAGGGGAGCTGCGACCATTGCCGCCAGCATCTCTGCTGTTGGTCGGGTGACAGTGTCGGATCTGAAATCGGCGATGCCGTCGTCAAAGGCCATCGTCGAAGGGTAGAGGGGCCGAGGCTTTTCAGCCGTGGAGACGATCGATGACGACCCTGAAACGTCTCGGGATCGCGTTCCTGGCCAGCCCCAGCACATCGCGGATCAACCCGAGCAGGTCGCCCGGCCCGTCCCAGTGCTCCTCGACCAAATCATGGCCGGCCCGCTCGATCACCCGGTCGAGGACATAGGTGAGTATGAGAAGGTCGTCGAGCCAACCCAGGACTGGGATGAACTCGGGAACGAGATCGATCGGGCTGGCCACATATGCAGCCGCCATCCCAAGCGCGATCTTCGAGCGGCGCGGAACCCGGGGGTCGGCGAGGAGACGCGCGACCAGCTTGACGAAGTTGGGAACCAGCAGGACCGCGTCCTTCGCGAGCTGACGCACCTGGACCCCGGTCTCGCCCGGGGTGAGCACCTCGTCGGGCCGGATGCTGTTGGGCTCTTCGCTCATTCGATTTCGATCCTCGTTCTTTTCGTATCGGCTTTGCTCTCATCATTCTCGCCGATGCTGCCAACTTCCTCGATAACAGCCTCCACGGCCTTGAGACCTTCCACTGCCGCCTGGAGCAAGTGGTAGGCCACCCGGCGCCCGGCACGGGCCAGGGCCTGCATGACTTCGGACTGGTCGTTCACGATCTCGCGTCCGGATCGGAGAAGGAAACGGTCAGCGTGCCCTCGTCGAGACGGGCGCGGGTCACCTCGCGTCGGTGCAGCGCGTCGGGGAGAATGAACGACCTCCGATACGGCCCGACCTGGATGTATATCTCATTCCCGCTGCGGAGGACATCGACCTCGGATTTGTCGACGAATGGAATGTCGACCTGCATCGTGACCCCACCGTCACCGTCGACGATTCGAAAAGGTGTGGTCGCCACGAAGTCCTTGATCGGATCCTGATCCCCATACAACTCAGACGCCATGAATCGAAGGCGATCCACCCCCACCATCTCGTCGTCGAAAAGCCTGAGCCAAAGCCGGGGAATCTCGGGGAAGGCGTCGTCGATGGTGTCGAGATGGCCTTTTTGAATCGTCCGCCAGCGCTCGAAGTAGGGGTCGGCGACGATATCGGGGAGGACCCGGTTGACCACGACCCCGTCCACGCCGTAGCCGAACAGGCCGAGGTAGCTGTAGGTGCGCCGGGCTTCGTCGATCACCATCTTTTCGGGGTTGACCACCAACCGCGCCGAGGTCACCTCGGGTGAGGACATCAGCTCCTTGACGTCTTCAATCGATTCGAACACCGATTGTGCGGCGGTGAACACCTCATCCGCAGGTAGGGGCAGGTCGGTGAGCCGGCTCAGAATCGGGCGTGCGGCGCGCATCAGCCGTCGTTCCGTGGGGAGGACTTTCTCGAAGTACCAGCTGAGAACTTCGGGCAGGGAGAGCAGCCGCAACGTCTCGGCCGTTGGCGCGCAATCGACGATGACCACGTCGTAGGCGCCGGAGCGGGCGTGGCGATTCACCTCGAGAAGCGCGAACAACTCGTCCATGCCGGGGAAGATCAAGAACTCCTCGGCCTCGATTCCGCCGGCGCCTCCCCAATCCAACACATCCATCAATTGGCGGCGAATCGAGCCCCAATACTTGTCGAGTTGGCGTTGGGTATCGATCTGCTGTCCATCGAGACCGGCAACGACTTTCGAAGGATCACTTTCCAGCCCGACCATGAGAGCGTCCGAAAGAGAATGGGCCGGGTCGGTGGATGTGATCAGGGTCCGGTATCCGGCGTCGGCCGCGGCCAGCGCGGTCGAGGCGGCCACGGTGGTCTTGCCAACCCCTCCCTTGCCGGTGACGAGGACTATTCGCAAGATTCAGCCCGATCCGGTGACCCTCTTGCGGAGCCCCCTGAGTGCAGTCGTCACGATCTGTTTCTCTGCCTGGCGCATGAGAAACCCGGGCATGGTGAATTTCAGACCGACTTTGAGGCCGTAGAGGACTTCGGTTGCCCCGTCATTTGGAGTGAAGGTGTACGAGCCTTCGAGCATCTCCAGATCGTCACTCTCCTCGGCCACCCAACTGAGACGAGTCGGTCGGTCATGCTCATAGCGGAGCACGTATTCGATCTCCTTGACGAAGACTTCGATGACGAACCGGGCTCGATCCACGCGACCGTCGGGCCCACTCTCGAGGACCTCCACTTCTTTGACCCCAGTGGCCCATTCCGGGTACGAGGCGATGTCGGCTGCGGCGTCGTAGAGCCGTTCGGGTGGAGCGTCGATTTCAAGTGTCTGAAAGGTTCCCTCGGCCATCTCTCACAGTCCTCGTCCGGCGGACGACACTAGCGAAATACAGAACTATTCGGTCCAGGTCGGATCGACGTGCACGGCCCGCCCGGTCGCCCGGAAGTACCCCACGTTGCGGCAACGGGTCGGGCCGAGGCGCCAAGTCGTGGCCTGGGGCTGATGCACGTCGCCGAAGAGATGAAGACGTGGCTTCTCCCGGAGCAGGTAGTCGAGAATTGGCTCGGAGCCGCGTTCCGCCTTGCCAGTTATGACATCCGTGCGCAAGGAACCAACTGCCGCCGGGACATGGGTGCAGAGAATGTCGACGGGGCCGATCTGTTCGAGCAAGCGTCTCATCTCGTCGTCGGTGACCTCTCCTTCGGCCTCGAGCGGCGTGGGCGCACCCCCACCGACAAACCCGAACCGGATGCCCTCGATTTCGACCGCCTCGCCATGGACGTAGCGGAATCCGTCGGGCAGGCTGGCGCGGAGGCTTCCCGGCCGATCCACGTTCCCGTGGATCACAAAACCAGTTCCCCCTTCGAGGGCAGTCGCCACTTCACGGTATTGGGCGTCGATCGCCGCACCGATCCGAGAGCGCACTTCGTCGAATCTCCCGGCGGCTTGCCCCGACCACAGGTCTCTCATTCCCTGGTAGTCCCCGACGGCTCGTGCCGCAGCCGAGGCTCGAGCAAACTCGAGCCCGAGGACATCGGCCACCGCCCCCTCGCCAGTCCGATAGTCGGTGAGGTTGACGAGGTCTCCGAGGATCAGGACTGGCTGTCCCATTTCGACCACGCGCCGCAGGGCGTCGAGTGCGAAATGCACGTCTGAGATAGCGAGGATCAAGTCTCGACTACCCGAGCGCCATAGAACGCCCAAATCGCCCCGGCAGCGGCGCCTACCAGGGAAAGCAGGAACGAAGCGGACCATCCCAGACCCAGGGGTGAGAACTCGGCGGACATTCCAGCCATTCCGAATCCGACCAGACCGCCGATCACAGCTCGGCCCGGTCTGCCCAGCTTCTTGCCGGGATCCGCTGTTTGTCGACCCAGATTCTCGGCGAGAGAACCTCCGAGGATGACCACCAGGAGGCCGACGACCCCGATCACGAGAGCGATCGCATACACTTTCACCATGCCCGGTTGAGGGTAAACGGTCGCTGCTCGATTCCTTGCCCGCCGCTTCCGGCTGCGACGAGGTCAGCCCGTCTTCCGCTCCACGGGCACCAGCCGAAGCCGCGGTACCAAGCCTTCACCGGCGAGATTGGCCAAAGCCTCGCTCTCCGACTCGTCGAGCTCGAGCGGTCCTCCATCCAGGAGAAAGGTCACGACGCAGTCGTCGCAAGCACTGGTGTCCCGCATGGCGCATTGCTGGCAATCGATGATCATCACACGACCTCCTGATCTGAGAAGGTACGACATGGGTGTGACAGATTTCTCCACGCAACGAAAAGAAACCCCCTCACGGGGGCCTCTTTTCTCAAGGTGGATCAGGTCACTCTTCGAGGAAACCGAAGGTGGTCAACCACTCCTCTGCGAGGAGAGCCGGATCCTCTTGGTCGAGGTCGGCCCTCTTGTTCAACTCGGTCAGATCCTCGGTCGTCAGGGCCTCGGAGTATGACTCGAGGAGGGCGACCAGCTCGTCGCCATAGGCGTCCACCACCGCCGTTCGAATCGCCGGAGCCAGGTTCTCGGCGGGATTCAGGCCCTTGTCGTCTTCGAGCGACACCCAGCCCTTCTCCGCGATGATTCCTTGGGTGCTGAACAGCAAGGCAACGTCGATCTCGCCGCCTTCGAGGGCCGCGATCGTGATCGGGCCTGCCGCGTCGAGAGCCTTGAACTCGGCAAACTCGAGACCGTAGACGTCGATCAGACCCTTGAGACACAGATCGCGTTCCGGGCACTCCGGCGGTCCACCGAAGATGAGATCGCCTGCCACGGGTTGCAGGTCCGACACCGTGGCGAGACCGAACTCGGCTGCCGTTTCGGCTGTCACCACGTAGGCATTCTTGTCCTGGGCGGGGCTGTACTGGAGAAGGGTGACGCCCAACTCCTCGAAGGCTGCTTTGGCGGCTTCCCATGTGGCGTCGGAGTCGGCCGACTGCTCCACCCCGAGAAAACCGGCGACCGACCCGATGTACTCAGGTACCAGATCGATCTCACCCGATTCGAGAGCTGGTTTCACCACTTCGCGGTTGCCGAGGTTGAGCTTTCGCTCGACCTCGTAGCCGTTTGCCTCCAAGCCCTGGGCATATATCTCGGCCACGATCACGGATTCATTGAATCCGAACGAGGCGACCTTTATCGGGTCGCCGTCCACTGCGCCGTCACCCGATCCGCATGCAACTGCCACCAGGGCCATTGCCAGGACCGCCCCAACGGCGTGGGTGCGGAATTCTCTCCGCATGGGTCTCTCCTTCTATTTGGTTTCCAAACACATGCGCCCCAGTCGTTGGAAGCCAACAACGGGGCGACACGGTCGGTAACCACGGTATCACTGTCACCATTCCCCTCAGCGAGGATTCGTGACGCCTCTCGGAGTCACCGCCTTGCCCAGCCGGGACATCCCGAACTCGGCGAGGATCGCGAGCAGACCCACCAGCACCGCCCCTACCACCAGCTGACCCACGTCTTGTTGTGCGAATCCGTCGACGATGAACCGGCCCAAACCGCCCCAGGCAACCAGGGCGCCCAACGTGGCTGTGGCGATCACCTGAACCAGTCCGATCCTCAATCCCTCGAGGACCAGGGGCATCGCGAGCGGGATTTCCACACCTCTCAAAACCTCGGTCTCGGTGAGACCCATGCCCCGAGCTGCCTCGATCGTGGCCGGCTCGACGCTCTGTATCCCGGTGACCGTGTTGGTGAACAACGGCGGAGCGGCCAGTGCAACCAGCGCCACCAGGACCGCCCAAGGCTCACCGACCCCAGCACCCATCTGAACCAGGATCAGGAACGAGATGGCGAGAATGCCGAACGAGGGCACGGCTCGGCCGATGTTCACTACCGCGGTCGCGATATCGGAGCCCTTTCGGATGTGTCCGAGCCAGAGAGCGAGGGGAAGGACGAGAATCGCCGCCACTATCACTGCGGCCAGGGACACCCAAAGATGCTCAGCGAGACGAGCCCACACCGAGCCGGGACCGGACCATGTGGCCGGGTCGCCGAGGAATTCCCGGATCGAGTCCCAGGCCATCAGACACCACTCCGCGCCCAGGGTGTCAGCCAACGCTGCGCCCAAAGAAAGGCGAGGTCGAAAATCGTGGCCAGCGCCACCGACAAGCCGACACCCACGATGATCTGTGTCCAAAAGAAGGTGTTGAGCCCGCGCAGTATGAAGAAGCCGTAGCCCCCGAGACCAAGCACTGCGGTCACGGTGACCAGGCCCACTGTGGTCACGGTGGCAATCCGAACCCCGGCGACGATTGCAGGCAGTGCCAGTGGGACTTCCATCCGCCAAAATCGCGCTCGACGGGTGTAGCCCATCCCATCCGCCGCCTCGACCACCGAGGCGGGGACACCGTCGATACCGGCCACGGTGTTACGGATGAGGATGAGGAGCGTGTACGAGGTCAGCGCGATGACTGCGTTGGTTGCGTTGAGACCGACGATCGGCACCAACAGGGCAAAGAGGGCCAGCGAGGGGATGGTGTATAGCAATCCGGTGACCCAGGTGATCGGCGCGTAGGTGCGTCGCCATCTCAACGCGACGATGGAGAGACCGAGCGAGAGGGCCATCCCGATTGCAACCGATATCACCGTCAGCGTCACGTGCTGCCAGGTGCGGTCGATGATCTGGTCCCAATTGCGAACCACCCAATCCCAGTCGAACAGAGGCGCCTCTTGAGCAAGGATCACTCGGTGATCTCCTCGGCGATCGATTCCAGATCGAGCATTCCCCGGTAAACGCCGTCGTCGACCACGACCGCGATCCGGGCATGGCTGGTCACAACCGCGTCCAGTGCTTCACGCAACGAGGACTGGCTGTCCAAGGAGACCAGAAACGGCCTGGGCTCGAGAAGCCTGAGATCGCCGCCATCGAGCTGGGAGGCATTGACCCATCCCAACAGTCGATCGCCCTCGAGCAGCCCGAGCCAGTCCACGGAATGATCATTCATGACCCGGCGCGCCTCGTCGATGTCGGCCGACACGTCGACGACCGGTCCTCGTTCTATTCCAACCTTGCTCACCGGGCGCAACGCCAAACGCTTGAGGCCACGCTCCCCCCCGAGGAAATCCTCGACGAAAGCGTTGGCCGGATTGGCCAGGATCGTCTCGGGCGTGTCGAACTGCTCGAGAACACCCCCCACGTTGAGGATTGCGGTACGAGTTCCCATGAACACGGCTTCGTCGATGTCGTGGGTCACAAACACGACTGTCTTGCCCAAGCGCTCCTGGAGGTGGCGAAACTCTTGCTGGAGACGTTTGCGGACGATGGGATCGACTGCGCCAAAGGGCTCGTCCATGAGCAAGACCGGAGGATCGGCCGCAAGGGCCCGTGCCACCCCCACCCTCTGCTGCTGTCCGCCCGACAATTCCGACGGATACCTGGTGAGCATCGCCGGCTCGAGTCCGACGATTTCCACCAATTCCGCCACCCTGGCGTCGATGCGACCCCGATCCCAATCCAGGAGCATCGGAACGGTGGCGATGTTCTGCGCAACCGTGCGATGCGGAAACAGCCCGATCTGTTGGATCACGTACCCGATCGACCTCCGCAGCTCGTAGGCCGGAACCGCGAGTGCATCTTGGCCGTCGATGAAGATTCGACCGGAAGTGGGCTCGATGATCCGGTTGATCATCTTCAGGGTCGTTGTCTTGCCGCACCCAGAGGGCCCGACCAGGGTGACGAACTCACCTCGAGCGACATCGAGTGACAGCCCCTCGACCGCGGGGCGGGTGCCGCCTGGAAAGACCTTCGTCACGTCGTCCAGACGGATCATGATGTCGGTTGCTGCCGTAGATCCCACGGTCGGTGAGACCCTACGTGGCAGCGTCTTCGGTCAGCCGACTTCCTGGAGGAACCCGAGCACTTCGGCGATGTACTTGTCCGGGTCGACCTCGTATGAACCAACGTGGCCTGCCCCCTCGACCAGGATCAGCTGCACGAGGTCAGGCTTGGCCTCGGCGAGCTCGACGCTCTCGGAGACCGGAACCGTGAGATCTGCTGTCCCGTGATGGACCAGGACAGGTTGTCGTAGCGACACGGCAGCCCTCTCGGCATAGTCCACGGACTTCCAGTTGACCCCGATCCGGAGCGAGGTGAAGAACTGAGCGACCGCGCTGAGCGATTCAGGGACGTTGAACGGCAGAAGCGGCAACTCTCGTTGTGACGCGCCAAAGTCCACTGTCTCGCTCAAGTCGATGTTCGGTGAGTCGAGCATGACGCCACTCACCGTGCTCAGCGATTGGCGGTACATGTAGGACAGCACATGGGCGCCGCCGGTTGAGTATCCGTTGAGGACGATACTCTCCGCGCCGTTGCCCACTGCGTATTCCACGGCGCCCGCGACGTCCTCCCATTCGGTTACCCCGTACTGGTAGTAGCCGCTCGGATCCTGGGGTTGGCCGTCGTCGTTGCGGTAGGTGATGGCAAGCTGGGGATACCCGGCATCCTGAAGTGGGGTGAACAGCGGCTCCGCCTCTGCCGGAGTGGCTCCCTTGCCATGGACGTGGATGACCCAGGTGGTGCCGTCCGCGGGGAGGTACCACGCAGCCATCTCCCCTAGAGGCGAGGTGTAAGCGACCTCCTGCAGTTCGTAGTCACCGCTGACCAGCACCAATTCGTCAGCAGCGATCTCGAAGCCGTCTTCGATCAATTCACCTGAGAAGTACCAGCCGCCGGCGACATGGAACACCAGGGTCAGTGCAACCAGGGTCCAGAAGACCCCCCAGATGAAGCTCCTGAGGCTCACGCCGGGTGATTCTGCCCGGATTCAGGCCGCTGGCAACGACAATCCTCCAACGAGGTGCTCCTCATGATCGGTCACCGGGATCGGGTCGTCGCCGAATGTTGGCTTCAGCTCACGGGCTTCGGCGATGGTCTCATCGACCTTGGCGGACACCGCAGCCTCCATGATCGAACCAACCGCCGAGTCTCCGGACTCCTCCAACCGCTCTCGCCTCACGAGTCCGATGAGCACCCCTTGGTCGGCAACCGCCAGCACCTTCTGCCCATGGATCCTCAGAGT
>JALYNX010000243.1 GCA_030772935.1 Actinomycetota bacterium
GCCTGGGATCCACGAGCAGGCGGCAGGCGACTACCTCGCCTTCTGGCAGAAAGAGGCCTTGGCCCGCATCACCTGGGTCACCGAGCCCACCGTGGTCCTCGACGACTCCAACCCCCCGTTCTTCAAATGGTTCTCCGACGGTGAGTTGAATCTCTCCTACAACTGTCTCGATCGCCATCTCGCCACTCATGGCGACCAGGTGGCCTATCACTGGGTGGGGGAGCCAGGCGACACCCGGGTCCTTACCTACTCCGACCTTCACGCCGAGGTCTGCCGTTTCGCCAACGGGCTGAAGAACCTGGGTCTCGAAACCGGTGACCGGGTGGCGATCTACATGGGGATGGTGCCCGAGCTTCCCATCGCCATGCTGGCCTGTGCCCGACTCGGACTCGTCCATTCGGTGGTGTTCGGGGGCTTTTCCGCCGAGGCACTCTCCAGTCGGATCATCGATGCCGATGCCCGCCTGGTCATCACCCAAGACGGTGCGTGGCGTGCCGGGAACGTGGTGCCACTCAAGGCGAATAGCGACCTGGCTGTGGAACAGACTCCGGGCGTGGAGCACGTTGTCGTCCTGCAGAGGACCAATCACGACGTAGAGATGACCGAGGGCCGCGACATTTGGTGGCATGACGTGGTCGAGGGACAGTCACCCGACTGCGACCCGGTGACACTGAGCGCCGAGCACCCGCTCTACATCCTCTACACCTCGGGCACCACCGGG
Organism: Actinomycetota bacterium; assembly: GCA_030772935.1. Taxonomy (GTDB): domain Bacteria; phylum Actinomycetota; class Acidimicrobiia; order Spongiisociales; family ZC4RG35; genus JALYNX01. The sequence goes on from JALYNX010000243.1 coordinate 722, forward strand.
AAGCCCAAGGGGATCGTCCACACCCAAGGCGGCTATCTGACCGGGATCACCACCACCCATTCCTATGTTTTCGACCTCAAGCCCGACACCGATGTCTACTGGTGCGGGGCCGACATCGGTTGGGTCACCGGCCACAGCTACATCGTCTACGGCCCGTTGGCCAACCGGACCACCTCGGTGATGTATGAGGGTGCGCCCAACTTCCCCGACTTCGACCGTTTGTGGCAGATCATCGAGGACTACAAGGTCACCATCTTCTACACCGCGCCGACCGCGATCCGGACCTTCATGAAATGGGGCGAGCAGCACGTCAAGAAGCACGACCTCACCTCACTGCGTCTCATCGGGACCGTGGGCGAGCCCATCAACCCCGAGGCCTGGATCTGGTACCACGCCAACATCGGAGGCGGACGGTGCCCGATCGTCGACACCTGGTGGCAGACCGAGACCGGGGCGATCATGATCACGCCCCTGCCCGGGGTGGTGGCGACCAAGCCCGGTTCGGCAACCATCCCCTTCCCTGGGATCTTCGCCGACGTGGTGGACGAGAATGGGGAGTCGGTCCCGTTCGGGGGCGGAGGGTTCCTAACCCTCACCAAACCCTGGCCCGCAATGGCTCGCACCATCTACGGCGACGATCAGCGTTATGTCGACACCTACTGGTCGCGCTTTCCCGACCGCTACTTCCCCGGCGATGGCGCCAAACGGGACGATGAGGGTTACTTCTGGCTCTTGGGAAGAGTCGACGACATCATGTTGGTCTCGGGGCACAACATCTCGACCACCGAGGTCGAATCCGCCCTCGTTTCCCATCCTGCGGTCGCCGAAGCCGCGGTGGTCGGCCGCAAGGACGATCTCACCGGGCAGGCGATCGCTGCCTTCGTCACTCTGCGCGGCACCGTGCTGGGCGACGAAGCCCTGATCACCGAGCTCCGCGACCACGTTGCCATGGTGCTGGGCCCAATCGCCAAGCCGAAGTCGATCGTGTTCACCGACGACCTTCCCAAGACCCGGTCGGGCAAGATCATGCGGCGCTTGCTCCAAGACATCTCGGAGCATCGCCATCTCGGGGATGTCACCACTCTGGCCAACGAGTCGGTGGTCAAGGAGATCGCCGACAAGGCCTCGATGACCACCGAGGACTAACACCCCCACCCCTAATAGGGAAGCTCAGGGGTCACATTCGGACCTGTACAACCCAATTACGGGGTTGGATCAGGTCAGGAGCACCGCCGCAAACCAGATCCCGGCAACCACCAAGCCGGTCACTAGCTCGATACCGAACGAGGCGGCCACCGCGCCCAGCGAGGTCTTGGTGGCCGGCCATGCCAGCTCGGATCCGACCCGAATCCGCTCCGCGACATAGATAGCGCCGATGAACCCGATTGGCGCTCCGACGACCGGGATCGCGAAGAAGCCGACCACCCCGACGCCGCCGGCGATGACCAGGGTGCGGAGCGGCATCCCCGACTCCTTGAGACGTCGACCCGGCACCAGGTATTTGAAAATCGTGCCCAGTGCCCCGATTGCGAAACAGAGGATTGCCACGCCCCAAGCCACGGCATCGCCAACCACGGCTGCCCAGATCAGGATCGCGACCACCTCGAGCACCAGCCCCGGGAGCAGCGGCACCACGATCCCTAACAGACCAGCCGCGATCGCCAGAGCGACCAGAAACTCGCCTATTGGGCTCATGTAAAGATCGTAGGAACTGCCCGGCTCAGCCGAGACTCGTAGCCAGGGCGTTCACCATTCCTGACGCGCCTACGAGAACCGGCGGGCCATGGCCGAACAGCGCTACTTCGTAGGTGAAGCCGGCGAGCTTGGCCACAGACTCAATCGCGGCCGTCATGTCCTCAGAGAAACCGGAGTCGGGGCCCGCCACCCCTCCACCCCCACTCGCCACTCCGTTGAGGGCGTCACCGGTCACCAGGATCCCAGCGACCGTGTCGAGCACGGATATGTGCCCTGCGGTGTGGCCGGGGGTCTCGATGATTTCGAGGTCGAAGACCCGCTCACCGTCACCCACCGATATCGGGGAAGCAACCGTATCCATGGCGGGTATGTCATCCGCCCCGGCATAGACCTGAGCGATGGGTGCCAGGGCGACGATCGCACCCAGGCCTCCTTGATGGTCGGGGTGTTTGTGGGTGACGATCACATGACCAACAGCATCCCAACCGAGCCCGATCGCCGCGAGGGCGGCCTCGATGTCACCTTCGCTGCCTTCGACGCCAGTATCCACCAGCGCGGCCTCACCCGCTCGGTAGAGGATGTAGGCGGAGACGAAACCAAGGTCGACCCTCTCGAAAGAGGATCCGACAGCCGTGGTCGTAGCGGTTTCCGGCGCTGTGGTCGAAGTGGGCGGGGCCGACGAACCAACCGCCGGGTCGGTGCTGTCTGCATCTGGGTCAGCCGTTTCGTCGGAGCAGGCCGCCGCTCCGAAGACCGCAATCGCCAGGCCGGCCTTGCCCATCTCCGCTATCGCCATCCGGCGGTTCAACAATCGGTAGGCCGTCATCTCGTCGCTCCTGAATGGGTGCGCGGGTGCCCAACATACCGCGAACTCCGCGGTGTAACTTCAAACGCATGGACACCAAGATCACGCTGCCGGAGTCAGAGCTGCCCACCCACTGGTACAACATCGTCCCGGATCTGCCGGTGCCCCCCCCACCCGTCCTTCATCCTGGGACCCACGAGCCGGTTGGACCCGACGATCTCGCCCCGCTGTTTCCGATGGATCTCATCCTCCAAGAGGTGAGTCAGGACCGATTCATCGAGATTCCTGAAGAGGTGCGCGAGGTCTACCGGATGTGGCGTCCCACCCCGCTCTATCGTGCCAAGAACTTGGAGAAGTCGATCGGTGGCCCGGCTCGCATCTACTACAAGTACGAAGGAGTCAGCCCGGCGGGGTCGCACAAGCCGAACACCGCGGTGGCCCAGGCCTATTACAACGCCAAGGCTGGTGTCAAGAAGCTCTCCACGGAGACCGGAGCCGGCCAATGGGGTTCGGCGTTGTCCTTCGCTTGCGCCCTGTTTGGCATCGAGTTGGAGGTCTACATGGTGCGCGCCTCATACGATCAGAAGCCCTACCGACGGGCGATGATCGAAGCCTGGGGAGCCAGCGTTTACCCATCACCCTCCGACCGCACTGGCGCCGGACGATCGATTCTGGAGGCGGATCCCGGTTCGACCGGAAGCCTCGGCATTGCGATTTCCGAGGCGGTTGAGGTGGCCGCCACCAACGACGACACCAAATACTGCCTGGGCTCGGTGCTCAACCACGTCTTGATGCATCAGACCGTGATCGGCGAGGAGGCCCTGAAGCAGATGGCCTTGGTCGACGAGACGCCTGATGTGATCATCGGCTGTGCCGGTGGCGGCTCCAACTTCTCAGGGCTGACCTTCCCCTTCATCCGGGACAAGCTGGCCGGAACCACCAACCCGACCGTGATCGCCGTGGAGCCTGCTGCGGCACCATCGTTGACCAGGGGCAGTTATCAGTTCGACTTCGGGGACGCCGTAGGTATGGCTCCGATCGTCAAGATGCACACCCTTGGCCACGACTTCGTTCCCGACCCGATCCACGCCGGAGGGCTTCGTTATCACGGGATGGCACCGCTGGTGTCGCTGCTCAAGGACCAAGGGATAATCGAGGCCGAGTCGCGCCATCAGATCGAGACCTTCACGGCCGCGGTCAGGTTCGCCCGAACCGAGGGCATCATCCCCGCGCCGGAGCCGAGCCACGCCATTGCCGTGGCGATCACCCAGGCCGAGCAGGCCAAGGAGGCCGGCGAGGAGAAGGTGATCCTGTTCAATCTCTGCGGGCACGGTCACTTCGACATGGCCGCCTATCAGGCGTTCTTCGACGGTTCGCTCCAGGACTACGAGCATCCCGAGGATCGGATCGCCGCCGCCATGGAGAAGGTCCCGGTGGTCGCCTAGGGCGACCGAGCGCCCCCCTCGCCCGACCTGACGGCCGGACGGTCCCCCCGCTCCGCAGGGGGACAACCAAGAAAGCCCTAGAGCTCGGCTTCGATGTCGGGGCAGCCGGCCTCACCAGGCAGCAGTTGGCGAACCAACAGCGTGTAGGGCCCGGCGTCGCCGCTCGGCGCGGTCCATCGTGTGGCCTGGGTCGCGTCAGTGAACAGATCCAGATTCTCACCCGGATAGACCTTGCATTTCCAGTCGATCCCGCTGAAGCCGCCCCACTCCTGAGGATCGTCGGAGAATGGCCAGGGCCGCACATCCTCGAAACCAGGCTCGAGCTCGCCCGCGCTCACGCCGGCGAACACCTTGATCTCATTCGCCACATAGGGCGTGGTTTCACCCGAGGAGAGCTCGAGCAACAG
>JALYNX010000244.1 GCA_030772935.1 Actinomycetota bacterium
GAACACCACCGTCGACCTGTATTGGATTCCCCTCGGCGCTGGGGGTGCTGGTGTGGTCCGGCTGAACGGACGGGTGTACGAGGCCATTCAGGCGCGTCTCGAGGGGAGGCGGCCGCCCGCTCTGTACCACTCGGCGCTCGAGTTACAGGTGGCGGAGGGACGCTTCATTATTGAGAATGCGTGGCCGAGCCCCGACGGCGACATTGCATCTCGTGGGGTGGTAGTGGAAGGCCCGGTGTTCAACCGCCGACTCGCTCGGCTGCGCCTGTTCCGATACGAGGTGCGCCGCTGGAGGGACGGGGTCATTCCGGACGCCGACGAGGCAGTGGCAAGTCCCCATCGGCTGAGCAACGACCCAGGCCAGGCAAAGCGTCTGCTTGACCTGGTGGCCTCGGTGCCAACACTGATGTGGGGACGAGACGAGCTGGGAGCGGGCGAAATGTGGAACTCGAACTCGGTGGTCTCGTGGCTCCTCGTTCGGAGCGGGCTACCGGCGTTCGCATTCCAGCCACCGGCCGGTGGCCGCGCACCAGGATGGGAGGCTGGCATCGTCGCGGCCAACCGCCAGGGCTTTCCAGCTACTCCTCGATCCAACCTCGAGGGTGGGTCCTCACGCTTGACCGTCACCTAAGCCATAGATTTCGATACCGCGTACCGCCTCGTGGATGTGGATTCCCAAAGATCGATTTGACTCTCCACCAGTCGCCTCTGCGTTGACCTTGTGCGACGTGTTTGCGCTCGGTTTAAGGTGACAAACTCCGACGACCGATGTCGTCTGGCACAGCTTGGTCGTTCCGACCCGTCCCGTTTCTAAATTTGCCTCTCCTCGCCGAACGCTAAAAACGGATCATCAGAGACCATCTCGTCTCTGCATCTCCCCTTAAACCCGTAGCTCGAGATCAGGTCGATGCGATAGTCCGCTTCGCCCATGCCGATCTGGGGCTTAGTTTGGTCGGTGACGGCCGTTTTGACGTTTTCGACTTGCACCACAGGAGTTGTTGGTAACCAGATGCAATCAGTTGCATTCAATGGGTGTCGACGAACATATTCACGAACTCGCCGATCCGCTGCTGCCGACCTGGCGAGCCGCGCAACGGAAGGTGGGTCTGGATGCTGTATCGGTTGCGGCGACCTTCCTTCACTTTTGAGACATAGCCCTCATTGGTGAGATCCATCACGATGGCGTAGGCGGTGCGCTCGGTGACATCAAGCGAGTCGGCGATGTCCCGGAGACGGGCGTCGGGGTCTTGGGCGATGAAAATCAAAGCCCGAGCGTGGTTGGTCAAGAAATGCCACTCCCTCACAATCCGGGTGATATTAGCAAAGTGATACCAGAAATCAATTACCAGTTTGGCAGAAGTGACCGATAGAGAGACATAAGGGTTTTTCAGGAACTCTTGAGCCGCCGCCGGCGGCTCAATGTCCCGGTTGTCGGAAGGAGCCCGCGATGTTCATCGTGGGAATGGCCACGATCGCCAGCCTTGTGTTCGGTTGCTGAGACTGTTCCGCAGCCACGCTGACCGTCACGCATTTGTGCACCGTGTGGGTGCGATGTTCATCGCGTTCACGATGGCGACCGCGGCTCTGGTCATGTTCGGAGACCCCGCGAATGCTGCGATCGTGTCCACCGTTGCGATGGGGACCTCGAACGATTTCTCAGTGCTGGCGGGCTCAGCGATCACTGACAATGGCGCCAGCACCTTCGAGGGCAATGTTGGCGTTTGGCCGGGGACTGTGATCACCGGGGTGTCACCAGGGTTGGTGGGTCCGCCGGGGACGATCGAGGCCGGCACCTCGGTTGCTCAGCAGGCCCAGTCCGACCTGACTTCTGCATATGGGGACGCGGCCAGTCGGCCAGTTGATTTCACCACGGCCACCACCCAACTCGGAGGCCTTGTTCTGATCGGAGGGGTTTACGTGGCACCCGGCAAAGCCGCACTCGGACTGACGGGGACGCTGACCCTCGATGCAGTCGGTAATCCGAGCTCGGTCTTTATTTTCCAGACCGACTTCGCACTCAACACCGCGGCGAGCAGCAACATATTGCTGGTCAACGGTGCACTGGAGTGCAACGTGTTCTGGCAGGTGGGCAGTGCCGCGACACTGGGTGCCTCCTCGAACTTTGTCGGAAGCATCCTCGCCCAGACCTCGATCACGGTGGGAGCCGGCGTCGAGTTTCACGGCCATGCGCTTGCCCGCGACGAAGCGGTGACCTTGGCCACCGATGTTCTTATCGAGCCGGCATGCGCTTCGGTCGATCCAACGACGACCACGACAGAGCCGGTTACCACTACGACCGAGCCGACCTCCACCACTACGGAGCCGGTCACGACTACGACGGAGCCGACCTCCACCACTACGGAGCCGGTCACGACTACGACCACGGAGCCGGTCACGACAACGACCCCGGAGCCGGTCACGACTACGACGCAG
>JALYNX010000245.1 GCA_030772935.1 Actinomycetota bacterium
TCCCTGCTCGCGCCATTGGCGGTCCTGGTCCTGATCCTCGGTCTCTATCCGGCGGTCCTGCTCGACAAGATCACACCGTCGACCGAGGCGGTTCTGGACCACATCGAAGCCACCACTACCTTCGTCACCCCCGCACCGGGGCGGATCGCTGACGTGCTTGTGGCGGGAGCAAGGGAATGATCGTCACTCCCGAAGTCTCATGGATTGCGATCGGTCCCGACCTGGCCCTGGCCCTGGGAGCGGCCGCTGTCCTCCTGGTCGAGGTGCAATGGAAGCCCGCGACGCGAGTCCTCGGCTATCTGACCGCGGCATCGCTGGTGGTGGCCCTCGTGTTGTCGGGGTTGCAGTGGGTCTTGGCGGGGGACGCGGTCGCCGCCGGGGATGAGGCCAGCCTGCTCGCATTCTCGAATCTGATCACCATGGACGGACTGGCTGTTTTCGCCAGGTTCGCCCTGCTGATTGCCACCGGGCTCGGGTTGCTTGCCGGGTGGCGGTTTTTCCAGGGCCTTGGCCGACGCGGCGCCGAGGGTCTGGCTCTGGTGCTCCTGGCGACAACCGGTTTTTCGATAATGGTCGCCTCCAACAACCTGGTGATGATGTTCTTGGGCCTCGAAGTCGGCTCGATAGCCCTTTATGTGCTGGCGGGGATGACACGGGAACGGTCGGAGTCGGACGAGGCGGCCATCAAGTACTTTCTGCTCGGATCGTTCGCCTCGGCGCTGTTCATCTACGGGGTCGCTCTGATCTATGCCGGGACCGGGTTCTTCGCCATCCTCGACATCCGGCAGCACTTCTCCGATTTCCTCGTGACGAGCCCCGCGGTCATCCACATCGGCCTGGGCCTGGTGGTGGCCGGCCTCGGGTTCAAGATCTCTGCGGCTCCCTTCCACACCTGGGCCCCCGACGTCTACCAGGGGGCCCCGGCCGGGATCGTGGGTTATATGGCGGCGGTGGCCAAGATCGCAGGGTTCGTCGCGATCTCACGAGTGCTGCTGGTGGCTCTTGGCGATCTCGACGTGACCTGGCTTCCGGTGGTCGCGGGTGTGGCCGCCCTGTCCATGCTCGTCGGCTCGATCCTGGCCCTGGTCCAAGGAGATGTGCGACGGATGCTGGCCTATTCCGGGGTTGCCCACGCCGGGTTCATCCTGACCGGGGTGGTCGGCGGGGCCACCGACGGGGTCCTGTTCTATTTGGCGATCTACTCGATACAACTGGTTGGCGGCTTCGCGGTGGTCGCGGTGGTCAGCGGATTCAGCGGTGCCAGGTCGTCCTTCGACGAATATCGGGGTTTGGCCCAGCGCAGTCCGGGGCTGGCAGCCTGTTTTGCGGTGCTCCTGCTCGGAATGGCCGGGTTGCCCCTGACCTCGGGCTTCGTAGCGAAGTTTGGGGTGTTCTCGGACGCCTGGGCCAACGAGTACCAATGGCTCGTGGTGCTGGCGGTCCTCGCTTCGGTGATCGCCTTCGCCTTCTACATACGTCTCATCGTGGTGATGTACATGGACGAGAGCACGGGAGAGCGACTTCGCGTCGTGGGCCCGGTGCGCTGGGTCCTCGGCATCGCAGTCCTCGCCACTGTTGCATGGGGGATCTTTCCGGCCTCTCTCCTCGACCTGGCCGCGGATGCGTTACCGCTTTAGAGCGCTGGCTCTCGGGGCTCTGACCGCCTGCATATTTCTCGGCATAGGTGGCACCGCAACCGCAGCCGAGATCTCGTCGTCCGACATCGTCATCATCACCGAAGGCGACACCGTCACCGACGACCTGTACGCAACCGGCTTGCGGATCCTGGTCGAAGGGGTGGTTGACGGCGACCTGGTTGCCTTCGCCGCCGAGGAGGTGGTGATCTCCGGCGAGGTCACCGGGAGCGTGATCGCGATTGCTCCCAAGGTCACGGTCGAGGGGACGGTCGGGGGATCACTTCGGGTGAGCGCTAGAGGTCTGCAAGTGACAGGCAACATCGGACGAGATGTTGTGGCGGCCGTGGTCGATGCTGGGTTGGGCGCTGATTCGGAGGTGGCGGGCGATGTCGTGGTCTGGGCCCTGGATCTGACAGCTCGTGGAGAAATCGGCGGAGATCTCGAAGGCACCCAGCGCCGGGCCGAGGCCGAGGGCGAGATTCTGGGAGACATCAATGTGAGCGTTGGCCGGCTCAACATCACCGGTCCGCTCTCGGTCGGCGGCGACCTCGACTATCGATCGGACCAGGAGGCGTCAGGCCTCGAACAGGCCACGGTTGGTGGCGCGGTGGTTCACAAGACACCGGTGCCACCCAACATCAGGATCCGGGCTCTAGGTGTTCTCACACGGTTCCTGGTTGTGCTCGGCCTCACAACAGCGGCCCTGCTCTTGGGATGGGCGTGGCCGGAGCGGACGGCCTCGGCCGGCAAGAAAGCGGCAGACAGGCCTTTCAAGGCCTATCGGCGCGGAGGACTGATCGCAGTCATCCCATTGCTCATAGCCGCGATCGCGGTGCTGGTGGTTGCTGTCGCACCGGCGTCGGCCAGTCTTCCGTTGCTCGCGATCTTCGTGCCACTGGTGGTTGTCACCTTGGGGATGGTCCTCGCCCTCTGTCTGGTGGCAGGCGCTCCTGCCGTCCTGGTCATCGGAGCGCTCGTCCCCGGGAAGCGCGGGATGTTCGGCGCCATTGCGGTGGGCTCTCTCATGGCCGCAATCTTGTGGATGCTCCCCGTGGTCGGGTGGATTGTCCCGCTGGTCGTAGTTCCTTGGGGGCTCGGTGCATGGATTCTCTCATTCAGAGCCGAGAGCGTTCCCGCCGACAGCAACGTAAGTCTTGACTTACCGTAAGTAGTCACTTACAATTGATTCGTGCTTGCCACCGACCAGTTCGACGCATTGGGGGACGCCACCAGACGTGAGGTGATGGCGATTCTCTTGGAGCAACCCCGGTCGGTCGGCGAGATCGCGGCACGGCTCCCGGTGAGCCGACCGGCGGTCTCCCAACACCTCAAGGTGCTGGAGAGTTCCGGTTTGGTCACCCACCGGGCAGATGGGACACGTCGCATCTACTCGACCTCCTCGACGGGGCTCGGTCAATTGCGGCGGGCAATCGAGGAAATGTGGGACGAAACGCTGGCCCGGTTCGCTGCGGCCGCAGAAGAGGAGAACTCATGAGTATTGAGACGATTCCGGCGGTATTGCGCACGGTCGACGTATCGATCACACCAGAACGCGCCTTCGACGTGTTCACCCGCCGCATGGGCGAATGGTGGCCGTTGAGACAGTTCTCGATCGCCGAAGACAAGGCGGTAGGGGTGAGGTTCGAGCAGTGGGCCGGTGGCAAGGTGTTCGAGGTGGTGGACGACGGCACCGAGTGGGAGTGGGCGGAGATTCTGGCGTGGGAGCCGCCCCATCGTGTTGTGCTTGCCTGGCATCCGACCGAAGAGCCGGTTGTCTCAACGGAAGTCGAGGTTCGGTTCAACCCCTTCGAAGGTGGCACCAGAGTCGAGTTGGAGCATCGGGGCTGGGAACGACTCGGTGATATCGCCACGTCGTCCCGCGTCAACTACGACGAGGGCTGGCTGCCCGTCCTCGCCCTCTACCAGGAATTGGCCAACAGCTGACAAGGGGAGGGGTCCCCACCCGTGGCGGGGCCCCTCCGTTGTTTGAGCCATGGCCGTGAGGGTCAGGACCCGTTGCGCAGGTCTCGGGTTCCCTCCCGAGTCGTTTCTTCACCGGCGTCGCTGCCCACTTCCTCTTCGTCTTGCCCCTCCTCGTCGCCGGTTCCGATTCGGTTGAAACTCCACTCTCCGAACCGCCAGAGGTACTTGCCATGGTGTTGTTCGAGAATCGTGCCCGCAGTCGTTGCCTGGTCGGGTTCCACCGCCACCGAGATGACGGTGCTCCCTTTGGCCAAGGCACTGTCCAGGTGA
>JALYNX010000246.1 GCA_030772935.1 Actinomycetota bacterium
GTTCACCGGGGGCGCAATGCATCCACCTTCTCTAATGTGGTGAACTCATGAGCGTGGTAGAGGCGGCCCCCACACAATTGGAGACCTTCGAACCAGGTCCCCGCAGGTCACTCGGCTCGTTCCTGCGAGAGAACGAGATCGACACCCGAATGGTCGGGATGATCCTTCTCCTCCTGGTGATCTGGGTCGGCTTTCACCTCCTGTCGGGCGGAACATTCCTGACCCCTCGCAACCTGTGGAACCTCTCGGTGCAGACGTCCTCGATTGCCATCATGGCCACCGGGATGGTGCTCGTCATCGTCTCTCGCAACATCGATCTCTCGGTCGGTTCGATGGTGGGCGTCGTCGGCATGGTGATGGCGATGCTCCAAGCCGAATGGCTACCGCCCCTGCTGGGCCTCGGCAGCCAGTGGATCTGGATCATCACCCTCGCTATGGGATTGGTCCTCGGGGCGATGATCGGCGCCTTCCAGGGTTCGATCATCGCCTACGTCGGAGTTCCCTCGTTCGTCGTGACCCTCGGCGGATTGCTGGTGTGGCGTGGTTTCGCCTGGCTGACAGCGAGCGGCCGGACCATCGCCCCGATGGACGCCACATTCCAACTTCTCGGTGGTGGAGCCCGGGGGTCGCTCGGTGAAACTGGGAGCTGGGTGGTCGGAGCGGCTGCCTGTGCCGGGATCGCCGCCCTCCTGGTATTTGGTCGCCGTCGTCGTCGGAAGTTTCGCTTCCGGCTCAGGCCGATGTGGTTGGATGCCGCTCTAGGTGTGATCGGTTGCCTTGTGGTGCTTGGAGCTGTATGGGTCACCAACAGCTACTACCTGCCCGAGAACCTGGCACGCGTGATCGCAGAGGAGAGAGGCATCCCCTGGCCCGAAGGTGGTCTCCAGATCCCTCTCGGGATCCCCTATCCGGTCCTGATCCTCGTCGGAGTGACACTGGTCATGGGTTTCGTCGCCAACCGGCTCCGCTTCGGCCGGTATGTCTTCTCGATTGGGGGGAATCCCGAGGCTGCCGTCCTGGCTGGCATCAAGACCAAACGCACCATTGTCAAGACCTTTATGACCATGGGGATCCTCGTCGGGATCTCTGCTGCCGTTTCCATTGCCCGTCTCAATGCCTCGGTCAGCGGTTTGGGCACCTTGAACGAGCTGTATGTGATTGCTGCGGCAGTCGTCGGTGGTGCCTCCCTCGCGGGAGGGATCGGGACCATTCCCGGAGCCATCTTGGGAGCCCTCGTCATGCAATCGCTTCAGTCCGGGATGGTGTCTCTCAAGGTCAGTGCGCCCGTGCAGGACGTGGTGCTCGGGATCGTCCTGGTGACCGCGGTCGCGATCGACACCATCTATCGGCGCAGGGCGGCGCAGCGATGACGAGTCCGTCAACAGCCAACGCCCCACTGGTCGAGATGAGGAACATGAGTGTCTCCTTCGGTGGGGTTCATGCGGTCAAGGACGTGACCATCACGCTCGGAGAAGGCGAGATCCTGGGAGTGGTTGGAGGCAACGGCGCCGGCAAGTCAACCCTGATCAAGACCCTGGCCGGGGCCCAGAAGGCCGATTCAGGCCAGATCTTCATCAACGGCGAGCCGGTCCTGATCAGCAGTCCGCGGGAGGCCAAGAACCTTGGCATCGAGACCATCTATCAGACTCTGGCCCTCGCCGACAATATCGATGCGGCGAGCAATATGTTCCTTGGAAGGGAATTGACGACCCGATGGAACACACTCGACGACTCGTCGATGGAGGCCGCCACCCGGGAGATAATGGGGCGGCTGAATCCCAAGTTCCAGAACTTCAAGGCACCGGTGAGCTCGCTGTCTGGTGGCCAGCGTCAGTCGGTCGCCATCGCCCGTGCGGTTCATTTCAACGCTCGGATCCTGATCATGGACGAGCCGACCGCGGCACTCGGTCCCGCAGAGACCGAGCAGGTGCGGGAGCTGATACGACAGCTCCAGAGGGAGGGGATCGGGATCATCATGATCAGTCACGACATCCACGACGTATTCGATCTCTCGGACCGGATAAGTGTCATGCTCCAAGGCAAGCTGGTGGGCACGGTGAACCGGGGGGAGTGCACCATGGACGAGATCCTGGCGATGATCATCATCGGGAAGCTGCCCGATGAAGTCACCACCAAGGAGCTGGAACAGCTCCACGGTTAAACCGAGATTCTGAGAGGAATTCGATTGAGCACCCTCGAAGGAAGAGTCGCGCTGGTCACCGGGGCCAGTGGAGGGATCGGCGCGGCAGTCGCCCGGTCGCTCGACGCGCACGGTGTGAAGCTGGCGCTTGCATCCCGGAGCGGGAACGACCTCGGGATAGCCGATGCTGTGGCCGGGCCGTGTGACGTCAGAGATCCGGCCGCGCTCGAGGACCTGGTGGCACGGGCTGTCGATCGATTCGGGAGGCTCGACGTCCTGGTGGCCAACGCCGGGGTCGGTGCCTATGGAGCGTTTCTCGAACTCGACCCCAAGTACCTGGAAGAGATGATCGACGTCAACGTCAAGGGAACCCTCTATGCGGTCCGAGCTGCGCTGCCCTATCTCTTGAAGAGCGATGCAGCAGACATTGTCACCCTGGCCAGCGAGGCCGGCAGACGCGGGCTTCCCTACGAGGCGGTCTATTGCGCCTCGAAATTCGCCCAGGTTGGCTTCACCGCGGCTCTCGACCACGAGTTGAGAGAGCAGGGGGTGCGCTGCACCAATGTCTGTCCCGGCGGAGTGGCGACTGATTTCGCCATGGGACGGGGCCGGACCCCGGAGATGCCGGAGTTGGAGGGAATGATGACAGCGGAAGACGTCGCCGAGGTGGTCCTCTTCGTGCTCACCCGTCCCCGCAACCACCGAATCCTCGAGGTGGCGCTGCGCCCGGTGACCGAGACCTCCTGGGGGTAGATCCCGCTACTCAGCGATGGGCGTCGCCCAGATTCGTTGGTTGACCTGGTTTTCTAGGAGTTCCTGTTGACCGGACTTTGGCTTGGGGTCGATGTCTCCTGATGCAACGCTTTCCTCCAGGGTCTCCAAGGTGACCTCACCGGAGAGAATGGACGCCCCGATCCCGTTCGACCATCCCGCATAGCGCGCCTCGCGCGGGTCCTGCAGTGTCTTGTTCTCGATCATGTCGGCGGCCACCAGCAGGGCGCGGGCCAGGGTGTCGATTCCCCCGATGTGCCCATGAAACAGATCGGTGCGATCCAGGCTCTGTCGGCGAAGCTTGGAATCGAAGTTGAACCCCCCCGTCGTGAAACCACCGTTGTCGACGATCTCGTAGAGGGCCAGGGATAGCTCGTCGACAGAATTGGGGAACTGGTCGGTGTCCCAGCCGTTCTGGTAGTCGCCACGGTTGGCATCGATGCTGCCGAAGATCCCGTTGGCGGTGGCGTAGGCGACTTCGTGGTGGAAGCTGTGCCCGGCGAGAGTCGCGTGATTGGCCTCGATGTTCACCCGGTACTCGCCGTCGAGACCGTGACGGGTGAGGAACCCATGGACCGTGGCACAGTCGTAGTCGTACTGGTGCTTTGTCGGCTCCTGGGGCTTGGGCTCGATGAGGAGGGTTCCCTTGAACCCGATTCTGTGCTTGTGCTCGGCGACCATCTCCAGGAACCTTGCGAACTGCCTCTCCTCTCGCGCCAGATCGGTGTTGAGCAGTGTCTCGTAGCCCTCACGACCACCCCACAGCACGTAGTTGGCTCCACCCAGACGATGGGTGGCCTCCAGCATCAGTTTCACCTGGGCGGCGGCGTAGGCGAACACCTCCGGGTCAGGGTTGGTCGCCGCCCCAGATGCATATCGGGGGTGGCTGAAGAGATTGGCGGTCCCCCAGAGAAGTTTGAGACCGGTCCGCGCCATGTGACCTTCGATCTGCTCGATGACGGACTCAAGATTCGACTTCGTCTCCTTGAATGATGGGCCCTCAGGTGCGACGTCGCGGTCGTGGAAACAGAAGTAGGGGACGCCGAGCTTGGTCAGGAACTCGAACGCGGCTTCGAGTTTGCTGGCGGCGCCTGTCATCGGGTCGACGGCGGGACTGAGCCAGGGTCGGTCGAAGGTCCCCATGCCGAACACATCCGAGCCTGGCCAGTTGAAGGAATGCCAGAGGCAGACCGCGATCCGGAGGTGGTCCTCCATCCGCTTCCCCAAGACCATCCGGTCCGGCTCATAGACCTTGAAGGAAAGAGGATCGGTGGATCCGATTCCGCCAAACGGGATCGGCCCGGTCACTTCGGTGAAAAAGTCATTGCCCACGCCAAACCTCGTGATCTCGATGGAAGGGGGGCGAGCCTATCACGGAGCCTTCAGCGGTCACCCGATGGGGCGGCGCCGTTTGGAGGTGATCACACCGGTGTCGAAGCCTCCGAGATGGAGACCGCCGGCGAAGCGGGCGTGCTCGATCTTCAGACAGCGGTCCTGGACCACCTTGAGCCCGGCATCCACGGCCGTGCGGGCCGCCTGCTCATGGCGCAGACCGAGCTGGAACCAGACGACTTTGGCTCCGACTTCGATTGCCTCATCGACGACCCCCGGGATCTCGCTGTGCTTGCGGAAGACATCGACGATGTCCGGAACCTCGGGCAAGTCCCGAAGCGACGGATACGACTTGAGCCCGAGCACCTCGTCATACATGGGGTTCAC
>JALYNX010000247.1 GCA_030772935.1 Actinomycetota bacterium
GCGCTGGGCGGTCGGGCTCTTGTGGGTGATCTCGACTCCCCACTCCAGAGCCACCTTCTCCAGATCGGCATGGGGGACGACCGCGTTGACCATCCCCATCTCGTAGGCCTCCTGGGCGGTGTAGCTCTTGCCAAGGAAGAAGACCTCTCGTGCCCGCTTCTGGCCTACCTGACGCGCCAGATACGCGGACCCGTACCCCGCGTCGTAGGAGGCGACGTCCGCGTCGGTCTGTTTGAAGATGGCGTGCTCCGCGGAGGCGAGCGTCAGATCACAGACCACATGAAGACTGTGCCCGCCACCGACCGCCCAGCCGGGAACCACAGCGATCACCACCTTGGGCATGAATCGGATCAGTCGTTGCACCTCGAGAATGTGGAGTCGCCCGACTCGGGCGGGATCGACACTCGCCTGTTCCTCCCCCTCGGCATACTTGTAACCGTCCGCACCCCGAATCCTCTGGTCGCCGCCGGAGGAGAAGGCCCAGCCGCCGTCCTTGGGTGAAGGCCCGTTCCCCGTTAGCAAGACACATCCCACGTCGGTGCTCTGTCGGGCGTGGTCCAGGGCGGCGAAGAGCTCGTCAACGGTGTGGGGCCGGAAAGCGTTGCGAACCTCGGGGCGATTGAAGGCGACACGAACCACCCCGGCTCTCTTCGCCCGGTGGTAGGTGATGTCGGTCAGGTCGAAGCCGGGGACGGGGTCCCAGGCAACGGTGTCGAAGATATCGGAAACCACAGACCTGCAGGATAAGAGGCAGAATCATCCTGTGATCCATTGGCTCGCACGCCACGACCCGAATCGGGTATTTCTCGAAACCCCGGCCGGCTCGCACACCTATGGCGATGTCCTCGACTCCCTCCACAACCGGCCGGTGGCCGGCATTGAGTTGCTCCGTCCTCGTCTCGACGCTGGATCGGTGGTCGACCTCTTGGCCGTGATGTCGAGCGGGTGCGCGGTCGTGGTCGGCCCCGATGCCGAGGTCCCTGAAAGCGTCGAGCCGAGCGGGGCGGCGACGGTGGTGTTCACCTCGGGGACGACCGGAAACCTGAAGGGGGTGCGTCTCACCACAGGCAATTGGGAATCTGCGGTGAGAGCTTCCCAAAAGCATCTCGGCAATGGCCCCGATGACGTGTGGCTTCTGGCGATGGGGTTGCACCGGGTCGGGGGCATCGCCATCGTCCTCCGCTCGGCGCTCGCCGGAGGGATCGTGCGCATGCTCTCCAGATTCGACCCTCGTGAATTTGCGGCGGCCTTGCGGAGCGGGGTGACCTTTGCCTCGGTGGTTCCCACCATGCTTCACCGCATCCTCGACATCGATCCTGGTCCCTATCGCGGGGTGAGGGCGTTGCTGGTTGGAGGCGGCCCGATTCCAGACGGGTTGTTGGAGCGGGCGGTCGAGGCCGGGCTGCCGGTGCTTCCCAGCTACGGGATGACCGAGACCTGTGGCCAGGTCGCCACCCTAAGACCTGGGTCGAAGGTCGAGCCCAAGGCCCACCCCCTGCCCGATGTCCAGTTGCGGATAGAGGGCGACGGCCGAATCGCGGTCCGGGGGCCGATGGTTTCGCCCGGATACTTGGGGGAGCCCGATCGGCAACCTGACTCCTGGTTCGTGACCGGTGACCTGGGACAGCTGGACCTTGACGGGGCGCTGCGGGTGCTGGGAAGAGCCGATGACGTGATCGTGAGCGGTGGGGAGAACATCGACCCTCGTGTCATCGAAGCCTCATTGACCGCCATCGCCGGTGTGGATGCCGCGTTGGTGCTCGGAGTTCCCAGTGCGGAGTGGGGGATGGAGGTCGCTTGTCTCTATGTGGGTGATCTCGAGCCGGCACTGGTCGAGGGCCGCCTTCGGCGACGACTCGCTGGAGCCTCGATCCCGAAACGCTGGAAAAGGGTCGACTCAATTCCGACGACGGATCTAGGAAAGCCGGATCGGGATCAGGCCCTTCGTTTGTTCACCTGAGACGACGGGCGATCAGAACTCCCTCGCGGAACGGCATCGCAACCGCCTCGAACTCGGGGTCAGCGGCGATCAGGCGATTGAATGGGTCGGTCCCATGACCCTGATCGATCCACCCAGAGCCGGTGCCGTAGACGTTGTCGGCGAGGACCAAGCCCCCGACCGCGATCAGTGGTCGGGCGATCTTGAAATAGTCGGAGTACTCGGTTTTCACCGCATCGAGATACAACACGTCAACGGAGCCAGGTGCCAGCTCATCCACAAGTCTTGTTAGGACTTCGATCCCGGTCCCGGGGCGGATCTCCACGCGTTCGCCGATCCCAGCCCGATCGAACTGCTCCCGAGCGAAGGCAGCGTGCTTGGGTTCGGGCTCGATGGTGATCAGACGCCCTTCGGGTCGGAGGCCCCGGGTGATCCAGATCCCGGAGTAGCCGGCCAGAGTTCCCACTTCGACGGCGAGTTGACCCCTGGTCATGGAGGTCAGGATTTTGAGCAGCCTGCCTACGTCGGCGCTCACCGCGATATCGGGGATCCCGGCGGCGACCGCCTCGGTCATCAAACCTGCCAGATGCTCGTCCTCGGTTCCGAAGACTTCTTGCGAGTAGTCGTTGAGAAAGCCCCAACGTTCGGGGGTCATGGTCATCGACAGGACCCTAGGCCCGGTCGATCTCCGTACTGAGACAGCAGGGCCCTCCTGGTCAAACCACCGGCACGTCGGTCTTGGCGAAATCGTCTCCCACACATAGGACGGAAGCACCGACGTTGGCCGCCAATGCATAGACGAATGTGTCCCCAAAGTTCAGTCCGGCCGGATGGTTGCCCTTGCCGAATCGGCGCCATCCGTCGACCGCGGTGTGGGCTGTGTTCATGTCAACCTCGATGACTTCCACATGACTTGCCCTCAGGAACCGTTCGATCACGGCAGCGCCTACTGGCCCGAGCCGGGTCTCGAGCACGATGCCGAGCTCGACCATGGATGCCGCAGACATGAGAAGCCGATCGGAGTCCTCCATGGCGTGTGCCACACGGCCACCTTCGGGTTCACCGGCGAGGAGCGCAACCACCGCGGATGTGTCAACCACCACGTCAGTCAACGGGGGAGCCCCCTGTCGTCGTACCCCAGAATCTCATCGGCAGTCCGGTTGTCGAGAATGGGATAGCTGGCGACCTCGTCGGCGAGGTTGAGGAGCTTCCTGCTCGTTCCCGGCCTTCTCTGCTCACGCTGCAATCGTTGGCGCAGGGAGATGACGACGGCATCGGTAATCGACTCGCCGGTGAGCTCCGCAAGTTCTCTTGCGAGCTGATCGGCCTCGTCATTCTTGATGCTCAGCGCCATAGTGCCAGTATAGAAGATCTACTGCCTTGGTAGAAAGCGAGGAGGCACAGGCGGGACTGAGCTGGTCAGCCGCTCCAGTGTTTCCGGTCCCACATCGATCCGAATAGGGGCCGACTGCGGGCGATCGCCACCGCAGGGGCGGCGACAACCAAAACGATTGCAGTGCCCATCAGAGTGCCGAAGAACTCGGCAGTCCAGGTCTCGTTGAAGACCAGGCTCGAGATGGCGACGGCGATGGGGAGGAACAACCACGCGGTGACGGCAAGAATCCCGG
>JALYNX010000248.1 GCA_030772935.1 Actinomycetota bacterium
TTCAACTTCTCCTACCCATGGAAGGACGGTGTCTTCTTCGACGATCTCAAGGACTGGGTTCAGTTCGAATGAGTGGGACCAACCTCGCCCTGATCGGCGTCGCCATGGTCGCGATATTTGGCGCTATCGGCGCCTTCGCCGTGGCCTTCCGCCGGTCACAGGGCGGGACCCGCAAGCAGACGGACCCGACGTCGGGTGTCTCTACTGAGACCAGGTCTGCGGATCGATCGATGGAGGGGGTGTCGGTATCGCCGGCTGCCATCGACGAGCTCGAGCCCGAGCTTGAGATTTCGGACGACGAAGAGGACGAACTCGAACCCGCCGGGGTCCACATCGTCGAGAGTCAGCGGGTGGTCGAGGTATCGGCCGAAGAGGGCGGCGTCAGCAGACGACAGTTCTTCAACCGTGCGATCACAGCTACCTTCGGGTCGTTCCTGGCATTGCAGGGCGTCTATTACCTGGCGTTCTTCTGGCCCAAGCTGACCGGGGGATTCGGCGCCGACATCGATGCTGGTCTGATCACCGACCTCGAGAACCAGGTGCACACCTCGGACGGCGCGATTCTTCCCCTTTTCATCCCCGAGGCCAAGGCCTACCTGGTCCCCGCCCCGCCGACGCTGTCCGATCAGTTCACCGGCAGGCTCGTTGAGGCCGGCGGGCTGATGGCACTGTTCCAGCGCTGCGTCCATCTCGGCTGCCGGGTTCCCTGGTGTGGGCCCTCCCAGGGTTTCGAGTGCCCGTGCCACGGGTCCAAGTACAACGCTGTTGGCGAGTATTTCGGCGGTCCGGCTCCACGCAACCTCGACCGGTTTGTAGTCGAGCTGGTCGATGATCGGTTCATCATCAAGACCGGCACCGTGATTCAGACTCCGCGTGCCCCCACACTCTCGCTCGACTATCCCCAGGGCCCGAGCTGCATCTCCATCGTCGCTGAAGCATGACCGCAAACCTGATCACGGTTTTCGCGCTGGTGGTAGGGATCGTCTGGCTCGGCGTGCTCTTCGCTTCTGCGATCCGGAACCGAGGCCGCGAAGAGGTCGCCCCCAACCTCAAGCCGGGGATAACCGACCAGGAGATGGAGACCAAGCGCCTGGAAGGCGGACAGAAGGCGGCGATCGCTTTCTCGGCTTTCCTCGCCATCTCGCTTCCCCTCTATTTTCTGGGCGAGACCGATCGTCAGGCCAATTTCGTCACCGAGTTCGAGGTTGCGGCGCAGGAACGCGGAGCTCACATCGTCGAGGAGTTTCGGTGTTTCGACTGTCATGGCCCCGAAGGGGTAGGAGGAACCAGCCGCTACGTTGAGAAGCGCTCCGGGGTGACCGTCTCCTGGGACGTGCCCTCTCTCAACGACGTCCTCTTCCGCTATGACGAGGATGAGGTCAACTTCTGGGTCACCTACGGTCGAGGCAATACTCCGATGCCGGCGTGGGGTCTTCCCGGCGGAGGCCCCCTGACCGAAGCCCAGGTGTCAGACGTCGTCAGCTATCTGACAACCATCCAGGTGCCCCAGAACAATGCCCTCGCCGAGTTGGAGCCGGGGATCGACGCCCAGCTCGACCGGCTCGAGACTGCTGCGGCCACCGTGGCCACCGCGATCGTCAACCAGGCCCAGGTGGTTGCCAACATCGATGCTGCCCCGGATCGACTGGTGATCGTGGCTCCGATCGCTGAACAGGCCGCCGACATCCTCGATGATGCCGTCGCAGGTCTGGACACCGATGACGATGGTCTCTCCGACGTTGCCGAAGAGGAATTGTCTGCGATCTCAGCCGAGGCGGTCGAAGCGCTGACGGTGGTGCAGCCGATCACACTCGATCCCGAGACCGCGGACGCCGAGCTCGCCGACGAAGCAATCGCCGCGCTGGAGGGGTCGCTCGAAGTCGCTCCAGTTCTCCAGATCTACCTCGACGCGGTTCGGTTGGCGATCGAGGAAGGGACGGTCGATCCTCAGATCGGCCTGAGCAGCGCCGCGATCATCGAACTGGACGAGATCGCCACCCAAGCCTCAGGGCTCGGTGTGACTGTGCCCGCCGCGATCCAGGACCTGGGCGACGCCGAGCAGATGGTCGCCGCTCTCGAGGAAGCCGCCGCCGCCGAGCCGCCAGTTGAAGGGGCAGCGGACCTGGCCGCACAGGCTGGCACCGCACTAACCGGCGGATCTGACTCGGACGGGGATGGGCTCTCGACCAAGGCTGAAGAGGACATCACCAACCAGATGACGGAGGCCAACGGCGCCACTGTTCCCGGCGGGTTGCGGGCGATCGCCCTCGATCCGACCAACCCGGCCTCGGTGGGCGGGGAACCGGATGACGAGACGGCCGCGACGATGGTCGGGAACCTGGTGTCGCTCCACACCTCTTTGGAGGTCACCTCCGAGAACCTCGACAAGCTACGAGAGCAGGAGCTGGGTGGTCTCGAGTTCCTCGAAGCCGCGCAAGAAGCTGCGGCGTGGGAGATCGACTTCGAGGGGGTCGCTGCCGCGATGGAAGCCGATGTCGAGACGGCGCAGCGCGCCGTCGGGTTGTTCAACTCCAACTGCGCCCGCTGTCACACCGCAGGTTTCAGTGCGGGTGTGCCCTTCACCCAGGAGGCCGGTTCGGGTGGTTTCGGACCCGCCCTCTGGGACGGTCGTCCGACGGTCCAGTTCGGTGAGGCGGCCGCCGACCCGGTTGACGACTTGTTGGTGAGGTTCTTGACGCGGGGATCGGAGGCCCAGACTCCCTATGGGCTCAACGGCTTTGGGTCGGGCCGGATGCCTGCCTTTGGAGCGATTCTCAGTGAGGCGGACATCGAGGTGCTCGCTGCCTACCTTCGTGGTGGCAACATGGACGGGAAGGGCTGACGATGTCTGTTGTTGTCTTGGCAGAGGGCGATTTCTTCCGGGAGTTCTTCCGCTCCCTGTTCTCCGCCAATCTGTTCGTGACCGGTGTGGTGCTCACGATCGGAGCGGTGCTTCTGTTCTACGGGTCGATCTACCTGTTCAACTCGACCAACCTCGGCAAGAGGCTCGGGTTCCTCGTCACCGGCGCCGCCCTGTTCGGGTGGCTGACCATCACCTCGATGCTCTTTGTGATCTACGCCCCACGGGGACCAAAGCCGGACAACATCGAAGGGCTCAACGCGGTCGAGATCCGGATCATCCCCGTCACTTATCTACTGGTGTCGCTGGTGCTGTTCCTGGTGTTCCTGGTCGCCCTCCACCAGTACGAAGAACTGCAAGAGAAATCCAGCGCGTAGGCGCTGTTAATTGCGGCCGGCACCAGCTGCGCGGCGGAAGCCCCGGCCGACCGGCGTCTGTTCGCCCCGAGGTGTCAAGGCAGAAGGGGTGTTCGCTCAGATCCGCCGAGGGTTGCCGAGGGGCGAAGTCGGCCGGCATTATTGAAGTCGGCCGGAGCTTCCGCCCCGCGTGGGGTTCGCCGCTTCACCTATTCCCGTAATAGCTCAACACCTGTAGCTCCATGGAGAGATCCACCTGCCGCACCGTCACGTTGGCGGGGACGTTGACCCGCACCGGTGCGAAATTGAGGATCGAGTTGACCCCGAGGGCAACCAGCCGATCGGTTACTTGTTGAGCCGCCACCGCGGGGACAGCGAGGATCGCCATATCGAAACAACCGCCCCGACAATCGCTGTCCATGTCCTGAAGGTTTCGAACCTCGACCCGTCCCGCCTTGGAACCGACCTTTCGGGTATCGGTGTCGTAGACGGCTGCCACATCGAAGCCCCTCCGACTCAACCCACCGTATGCCGCGAGCGCTCGCCCCAGATTCCCGGCGCCGATGATGGCCACCCGACGGCGGTCGGCGATCCCGAGCTCCTGTCGAATCCGATGTTTCAGGTCGGCCACCGAGTAGCCGACGCCGCGCACACCGTGAAAGTCGAGATGGGAGAGATCGCGCCTGACGTTGGCGGCGTTGGCGCCGGCCGCATCTGCGAGCTCCTCTGAGCTGACAGTCTCCCTGGATTCGAGGTCCTCGAGCAGGCGCAGGTAGCGGGGGAGCCTGACAACGGTCGCCTTGGGAAGCTCACTCATCGCGGGCGACGTTAGACCTTCTGTCTCGT
>JALYNX010000249.1 GCA_030772935.1 Actinomycetota bacterium
GAACAGGAGTGCCGCCTCAGTGGTGGTTGGCCACTCCGTGAGCCACGGTATTGCCGAGCCGACCTTCTCGGCTCCGTAGGCCACGAGATGTGACACCCCGGCGGCCTTCATCACCTCGACTATCGACCGGCGGCGTTTGGCCAATTCTTCGGGGCTGAACCTGGGGTAGAGACCATCATCCATGGGGCGAACCTAGACGTGCAGTCCTTCGACCACCCCGCCAACACCAGGCGAGGCGCTCGTCGGAGGTGAGGTCCGAGCGGTCGAGGCCCAGGCCCACGATCAAGCGGTCCGCGTGTGTCACGGTCCTTCAGGTTCTTCGGAGGCGGTAGTCGAGCAGGACGGAGCCGTCGTCGAAACGACGTGTCGTGTTGAGATCGAGGTCGACCCTGACGGCGTCGGGGAGGGCAGGGGTGCCTCCACCGATGATCGTCGGGACCACGAGCAGCTGATACCGGTCGACCAGACCTGCCCGGATGGCCTCGGCTGCTAGGCCCGGGCCAGCGATGGACAGATCTGCGTCGGAGTCGTCTTTCATCGCTTGTACCGCTTCGGGGTCGAAGGTCCGCTCCAGTCGGGTCCGCGGTTCCGGCACGGTGTCCAGGGTGGATGAGTAGACGATCTTGTCGGTTGCCCGCCACGCTTCGGCGAACTCGCGTTCAACCTCGGACAGGTCGTCGAGGAGAAGTGTGTCCCACACCCTCATCGTCTCATACATGCGACGACCGTAAAGCTCGGTGCCGACCGATCGCTGGAGGTCGTTGAAGAAGGCATGTACCTCCTCAGATGGTTGTGCCCAGTCGAGGTTGCCGTTCTCGTCGGCGATGTAGCCGTCGAGTGATGCGTTGATGGCGTAGATGAGGTCGGCCATGGAATCCTCCTGATTCGTCGTACCCGATTAGCGCCAGTCCACTGCCAACCCTGGGTCTCCCTCGATCAAACATAGCCAGCACTGTGGTGCGATCGAGTCGGCACAACGGGACCTGGAGGGCGGTGGCTAATGTGCCCACCCTCGATTGTGCACGATCGTTTGCACAATGTCGCCAAGGAGTGGTTGAGGCATGGCCGATGGAGAGCAGTTCGACGTAGTGGTGGCCGGGGCCGGGCACAACAGCCTGGTGGCGGCGGCCTATCTGTCGAAGGCTGGTCTGCGCTGTCTAGTGCTCGAGGCCCGGCCGGTAATCGGGGGCAACACCGCGACCGAGGAGCTCACTCTCCCCGGTTTTCATCACGACACCTGCTCAACCGCCCACAACATCATCCAGGCGAGCCCGATGCTTCGCTACGACGAACTGAATCTCGGTGAGTACGGCCTGGAGTACATCGAGCCCGATCCGGTGGTCCACCTCCCGTTCCCCGATGGGACCTCTCTGACCATGTGGCACGACATCGATCGGACCGTGGCTGGGTTCGAGCGCTTCTCCAAGTCGGACGCCACCGCCTACCGGCGGATGATGGAGGACTACGACCGGGTGAAAGGGGTGTTCGCCGCGGCGCGGTACACGCCTTTCGGCCTCGGCCCGACCCTGGCCCAGCGGATGACGGAACATCCCGAAGGCGCCCTCTGGGCGAAACGGATCGCGGCCAGCGCCTGGGACATCATCTCCCATGAATTCGAGCACTCACACATCAGGGCCTTCATGCTGTGGTTGGCGTTCATGACGGTCCAGCCTCCGCAGCGCCCGGGCACCGGCTCATTGGCCTACTCCCTCGCCTTCGGGCGACAGAACCAGTCGTGGATCATCCCCAAGGGCGGCTCGGCGGCGCTGCCCATCGCCCTGACGCGGGTCATCGAGGCCAACGGGGGGACGGTGGTAGCCGGACGCAAGGTGGAGGGTCTGATCCTGGAGAACGGCCGTTGTGTCGGTGTCGTCGACGAGACTGGAGAGGAGCACCGGGCATCCAAGGCAGTGCTGTCCACCATCCACATCAAGCATCTGGTGGAGATGGCACCGGCCGAGATGTGGGGCCAGGATTTCACCACCGGCGTGGAGGAATGGCGGGCGGGAATCGCGTTGACCCCCGCCCACTACGCGGCCACCGAGGCGCCGACGTTCGACACCCCCGACGGGCCGATCCGCCCGATTGCCTCTGGCATCCCCCATTCGGTGGAGAGGATGCTCCGCATCGATTACGACTTTCTCACCGGTTCCCTGGCGTTGGACGATCCGCCTCTGTTGGTCCTCTGCCCGACAGTCGCCGACCCCGGCCGGGCTCCGGCGGGGCATCACACCTTGAAGGTGATCGGGTTCCATCCATACGAGCTCGCCGGCGGCGCCGAGAGATGGGACGACGTCAAGGATGAGGTCGCCGCGGCCCACCTCGAGCATCTGCGCCGGTATGCCCCCAACCTCACCGACGAGACGTTGCTGGCGGCGGTGGTGAAGAGCCCGCTCGACCTGGAGCGGATGAACGCCCACAACTGGCATGGATCGTGTCATGGGGGTGACCAGGATGAGGCGCAGATGGGTGGGTTCCGGCCGGTCTACGGATGGGCACAGCACCGGATGCCGATCGCGGGGCTCTATCAAACCGGGGCGACCACCCATCCCGGCCCGTCGGTGTCGGCGGGCCCGGGGCGCAATGCCGCCTGGATCATGCTCGACGACTTTGGCATCGATCGGCGCAAGGTTTTCGCCGACGTTGCCGGCTAGGAGTATTCAATGCCCAGATACGGGATCAAGACACCCGGCCACCAAACCACCTGGGCGAACATGCTCGAGATCTGGAAGGAGTCCGACC
>JALYNX010000250.1 GCA_030772935.1 Actinomycetota bacterium
GTTTTCTTGCGCGGCTTGGGGTCGACCAGGGCGCTTTCCAGCTTGGCTGCCAGTCGGTCCCTCGCGATCTCCCGGTTGCGCCATTGGGAGCGAGTCTCGGCGGCAACGACCTCCACAGATGACCCGATGCGCCGGGACAGTTTCTCCCGCAATCCATCGGGCAGCGACGACTCATCGATGTTGAAACGCAGCGTCACCGCAGTCTCATTGCGGTTGGCGTGCTGGCCACCAGGACCTCCCGAGGTGTCGAAACGCTCCTCGAGCTCCGATTCGGGGATCGGCCATCCACCAACAGTGATCCCGTCCCCAGTCACATCTCTTCGTAGTACTCAGTGCCGAGATGGGTGATGAGTTCCTCGCCCATCATGTGGCGCAGGTTGTTCTTCAGCTTGGTGTGCTGGATGAAGAGGTCGTTCTCCGGGTACAACCCCTGTCCGTGCTGGGGGCTCTTGAAATAGAACGACAGCCACTCCTGCACCCCGGTGCGGCCTGCACGAGCTGCGAGGTCCATGAACAATGCCAGGTCGAGCACGATCGGTGCCGCCAGGATCGAGTCCTTGCACAGGAAGTCGATCTTGATCTGCATCGGGTAGCCGAGCCAGCCAAAGATGTCGATGCTGTCCCAGCCTTCCTTGTCGTCGCCCTTAGGCGGGTAGTAGTTGATTCGGACCTTGTGGTAGAGGTCGCCGTAGAGCTCGGGATAGACCTCGGGCTGGAGGATCTGCTCGAGGACGCCGAGCTTCGACACCTCCTTGGACCGAAAGCTCTCCGGGTCGTCGAGGACCTCGCCGTCACGGTTCCCCAGGATGTTGGTCGAGAACCAGCCTTTGATCCCGAGCATCCGGGCCTTGAGACCGGGAGCCACGATCGTCTTCATCAGGGTCTGGCCGGTCTTGAAGTCCTTGCCCGCAATCGGGATTCCCTCCTCGGTGGCGAGCTGGACGATCGCCGGGACGTCCACCGTTAGGTTGGGTGCGCCGTTGGCGAACGGAACGCCCATCTTCAGCGCGGCGTAGGCGTATATCTGAGAGGGGGCGATCGTCGGATCGCTCTCCTTGAGACCGTTGACGAATGCATCGAGGTCGACATGGGCCACCGAAAGGTCCCGATACGCCTCGGTCGAGCCACACCACACCATGACCAGACGGTCGACCTTCTTGGCCGATCGGAATCGGTCGATGTCTTCCATGAGCTTTTCGGCGAGGTCCATGTAGTTGGTCCCCTCCTTGATCTGATCGACCCCGTCGAGGTTCTTGACCCAGTTCTCGGAGAACACCGCCGAGTAGGGCTTGACGGAGCGCAACTCGTCTCCGATTCCCTCGAGGTGACGGGGGTCGAGGACCCCGGCCTTCATCGCCGACGTATAGGCGTCGTCCGAATACGGGTCCCAACCACCGAACTCGAGATCATCGAGACCGGCCAGCGGGACGAAATCCTTGATGAGCGGGTTTCGTTGCTCTGTGCGCTTCCCGAGCCGGATGTGAGACATTTGACTCAACGAGCCGAAGGGCATGGCATCGCCCTTGCGAGTGGCCAATACGCCGGCGATGAATGTGGTGGAAACCGCACCCATGCCTGGGGTGAGCACGCCGAGCTTTCCGGTGGCGGCAGCGATCTGGGGTCTGTCTGTCATCGGTCCTCCTGGGAGGAACGATAGAAGAGCCGGATGAGTCTGCGGAACCGGGGTCTAGTCTCCACCCGTGGATCTCGCCCCCGATTCGCTGGGCCCGACCGTCGACGTCGCCCTCCTGGCGGACGCGGTGCAGGCGGTGAGGGGCAAACTTTTCGTCCTGGGAGGGGGATGGGACACCCTGTGGGTCAGGAGCTTTCCGGCTCGTCATCCCAGTCTGGCGATAGGCCTCCGGCTTCGTGTGCCGTCGTCATGGGGAGAGGAGTTCCTCGAGGTGTCGGTCGAGCTTCAAGACGCCGACGGAGCCTCGATGCTTGCCCAGCCGCTGGCACACACGGTCCGGCTCCCGACCCACTCCCACGCCGTTGCCACCACCGACTTCGGCCTGATCCGCTCGTTCACATTCAACAACCTCGTGTTCAGAAAAGAAGGCTCCTACTCGTTCGTGATCTCTGTCGACAACGAGCCCGTGTCCCGGCTCCGGTTCTCGGTCAGGGCCCGGCCCGGGGATGGCGACCCCGCTCAATAGCGCAAAGTTTTGTTTGCATAGCGCTAGCAGCGGCATAGCCTGACCCCTTGCTCGGGACGGGAGAGGAACGTTCCGGGCACCTTCTCTATCCACGGAGGTCCGCCCTGTCGTCGCCGAAACGTGCTGGTACGCGCCCTTTGTGGGCCACCGTCGTCGCCTTGCTCGTATTCATGCTTCTTGTGCCGACGTTGCCTGCGGCAGCGGCTGAGGAGCCACCATTCCAAATCAGGTTTCCCCAGGAGCCCCAAGTAACGGTGTTTTCCTCCAGCTTCGGCGATGGCCGCTCAGGTGGGCGCCGCCATCACGGGGTCGATCTCATGGCTCCCAAGATGACCGAGGTCTACGCGGCCGCTGACGGATACGTGTCGCGGATCGAAACCCATTCGCTCGCTGGTCGATACATCGAGATTGTCCACGTTGCGGGTTGGTCCACGCATTACGTCCATCTCAACAACGACAATCCCGGCACCGACGACGGCGATGCCGATTGGTCGTTGACCTTGGCACCCGGCGTCTTCATCGGGGCCTGGGTGGAGGCCGGTCAACTGATCGCCTGGACCGGCGATTCCGGAAATGCGGAACGGACCGGCTCCCACACCCATTTCGAGCTCGCGATCGACGGGCGACCCATCAATCCCTATCAGTACCTCAAAGAAGCCTGGGAACTGGAGCTGGCGAGAGACGAGGCCAATCTCTGGGATCTCATCCACTCCCTCGACCTGTATCGGATCGCCTGAAGCCGAACCTCAGTTGATGACAACGGCGTCGTCCAACTCGGCCACCTTGCGGCCAAGATCCGGATCCTTGGGCGAGACCTGCGCGACTTCTGGCACATCGACCGGGGGCGGCTCTCCTTCGTAGGCCCAGATCACCCGATGAACTCCGGCATTGGCCACGGCCCGGGCCCAGACTGCCAATACCTCCCGCTCGCTGCTGGCGAACGACCGCTCCCTCCCATCTCGGGCTGCCTCAGACACCAGTACGGCCGTGAAACAGTGAAGAGCTGCAGCTTCGACATGGCTGTCGTCGGATACGTCGCCAAGCGCCACCTTCACTGCTCGGCTCTTGAGATCGGCGACGCTTTCGGGGTCCGAGACGAAAGCGCGCACCTCCCGGTTCGGCTCGATCAAGGCGTCGATGATCGCAAGCCCGGGCTCGGTATCCGCTCCGACGACGATCGCTGGCATGA
This sequence comes from Actinomycetota bacterium, assembly GCA_030772935.1. Lineage (GTDB taxonomy): Bacteria > Actinomycetota > Acidimicrobiia > Spongiisociales > ZC4RG35 > JALYNX01. The sequence continues at coordinate 3,349 of JALYNX010000250.1, forward strand.
CATCGAACCTACTGCGTCCGGAACAAACAACGGTTCAGCGGTGGTTGTCTATGGCGACGGGAGAAAGGCGGCTTTCAAAGAGTCCACCCCTTCCGGTACAATCGCACTATCGGGATAGTGCAAATTACGCCCGCTAACAGGATTTGGTGAGTACCCGATGGCAACTGTCGATCTCGACCTGGGCTCGTACCGGCTCGGCTGGCACG
>JALYNX010000251.1 GCA_030772935.1 Actinomycetota bacterium
GGTAGGTGTAGTCCTCGATCCCGGCCGTCTGCCAGGTGGCGATCGCCGCCGCAGCCGCGTCCATCGCCTGCTGGGTTCCCACCACCGCATCGACGACACGAGGATGAAGCACTTCGACATATGCACCGGTCTCGACGCTGCGGTCGCTGGCGTAGAAGGACCGGATGTAGCCCAATTCGGGGTCGAAGTCGATCGGATCCGTGATCGCCCCGGCGTTGGTCAAAGCGAGATCGAACAAGTCGTCGATCAGGTGCATCGTCGTTGGGTCCTCGAGCGTGCAAAAGCGCATCACGTCGATGGCCTCAGTGGGGATCCCGTCCTCGACGGTCACCCGGATCGAAGAGCCGCCGCCACACGGTTCGGTCTGTGGGATCCGGGTGTAGACACTGATCACTGCGGTGTAGTCGTCGATCCCCGCTGCGAGCCATTTGGCTCGTTGCTCCTCGATCTGCGCCACCAGCGCCGGGTCGGGCTCGCCTTCCGGGACTCCGGATCCGGCCGGCACCGGTGGCCCGTAGCGCGCCTCCCATTCCTGTCGGGCAGCCTGGGTGGCGGGGGTGGAAACACACGGGAAGACCTCGCCTGATTGCTGGCCGAGGCTGTAGTAGAGGGCGCCGCCGATCAGCCACTCCTCGCCAGCCGTCCCTTCGAAATTGGGTGCCCACATCGAGAAGGTGGTCCCGAAATCCGCCGTGTACCAGGCGCCGACCTCGAAGCTGACCACCTGCATCGTGTCCCCTTCGATGCCGGTGGCCGGGGGCTCGATCGCGGTGACGGTTCCCTTGAAGGCGGTTTCCACCATCGTCCACGGGTCGGTCTGCTTACAGGCTGTGACCGAGATGATCTCCATTGCCGGTTCCTCGGGCTCGGCCAACGGCGTGGTCGTCGAGGTTGTCGGCGAGTCGCTGGTTGGTGCCGGCTCGCCGCAGGCGCCGAGGATGAGGAGGATCGCTAGCGACAGCAAGATGCGAGCGCCGGTCTTCATGTGAATTGGACGTCAGCGCGCCTCGCCGGGTTCCGGGCAATCACGGCGGTGCGTTTACTTGCGCAACAGGCCATCGAGGCGGCGAGAGGCGATCCTGGCCCCGATCAGACCCAGGACGACGAGGAAAGCGATGTGGCCGGCCAGGGTCCAGTCGAAGATGCCCAACGAGAAGGCGCGCAGCATCTCCGTGCCGTGATAGAGCGGGGAAATCCGGGCGACCTGTTGGATGGCCGGGGGGTAGAGATCGAGGGGGTAGAAGGTTGCCGAGAACAGGAACAGGGGCATGGTCACCAGCGCCACCAGGTCGAGGTCCTGCCAGGAGCGCATATAGGTGGTGGCCGCCATCCCCAGCGAGCCGAAGCAGAACCCGATCAGGACCGCCCCGGGCACCGTCATCAGCGCCCACCACGACTCGGTCAGGCCCATCAGCGCCATCACCACAAGAAACACGATCGAGTACATGGCACCTCGGAGCAGGGCCCAACCGATCTCGCCCACTGCGATGTCACGGGGGACGAGGGGAGTAGTGAGGATCCCCTCGTAGACATTGCCGAACTTCAAACGGAAGAAGATGTTGAAGGTGGTCTCGAGCACAGCCCCGTTCATCGCCGAGGCTGCCATGAGGGCGGGGGCGACGAATGCCGGGTATTCGATTGCGATCCCGTTGGGGAGGGTGATGTCCCCGACCAGGGCTCCGATTCCGAGGCCGATGGAGAGCAGATAGAACACGGGTTCGAAGAACCCGGTGAAGATGATCTTCCACAGGCGTCGATAGACGAGGGTGTTTCGCTCCCAAATCCGCTGGGCCCGGAACGGGGTCGTCCGCCGGGGCGGGGTAAGTCGGGACGGGGCGGAGATGCTCAAGGCCTCAGCCTCCTGTCGAGCCACCTCGCCGCCAAGGCCAAACCGACGGCTGTCATCGCCAACAGGTAGACGACATGGACCCAGATCGGGATCGAGGTCAGAGCCGTCTGATCCACGCCGGGGAGAGCGACCTTTCGCACCAACTCCACACCGTGGAAAAGGGGCGTGACATATGCCAACTTCTGAAGGTAACCGGGCAACTCGCTGATCGGGAAGAAGGTCCCCGAGAACAGGAACAACGGGGTGATCGCGAATCGGAACAACGTCGAAAGGCTCTGCTCGTCCTCTCTGGTGACGGTGAAGGCGGTTACCACCGTGGTGAAAGCGACCCCGGTGAGAATCCCCGGTGGCACCGCCAGCAAGGCGGGGCCGATCTCGAGGGCGCCGAACAGGACCGAGATCACGGCGAAGACGACCAGGATGAATGCGAGACGGATGATCGACCACAGAAATCGGCCGTAGACGATGTCGGCCGGATCGAGCGGGGTGGTGATGGTGGCGTGGAACTCCTTGCGCCACTTGATGCCCGCCATCACCGGGAACGCTCCCTCGCTGGCCCCGGCCTGCATCGCGGTCGCAGCCATGAGGCCACTCGCCACAAAGGTCAGGTAGGACATCCCCAGGTCAGCACCGCTGGAGTCGACCAGTGAGCCGAGCCCGAGCCCCATCGCCGACAGGAACAGGACCGGGTTCACGAAGCTCGAGATGACGGTCCCGCGCCACGTCCGGCGATAGACCACCAACTCTGCTTCGACGACACGCATCGAGCGGGTGAGGATGGTCATCAGTCGATCAGTCTCCGCCCGGTGAGCCGGAGGAAGACATCTTCGAGTGTCGAACGACGAACCAGGACCTGCTCGGGATGGACGCCACGCTCGCTCATCTGGTGTTGGGTGGCGTCGGCGTCGTCGGTGTAGAGGAGGACACGGTCGGCGAGGATCTCGGAACGGTGGGCCACACCGTCGAGCTTGAGCACCGCTTGATCCTGTTGTCCGTCCTCGAAGCGAAGCTCGACGACCTCGCGAGGGGCGTACTCCTTGATCAGCTCCCGAGGCGACCCCTCGGCTGCGATGACGCCTTTGTCCATGACCACCAGCCGGTCGCAGAGTTGTTCGGCCTCGTCCATGTAATGGGTGGTGATGATCAGCGTGGCGCCCTGTTGTTTGAGCCGGTAGAGCCGGTCCCAGAGCGCATGTCTGGCCTGGGGATCGAGACCGGTGGTCGGTTCGTCGAGGATCACCAGCTCGGGATCGTTGATCAGGGCCCGGGCGATAGTGAGACGGCGTTTCATGCCGCCGGACAGAGGCTCCACTGTCGACTTCGCCCGGTCGGTGAGCTGTGCGAACTCCAAGAGCTCGGTGGTTCTCTTCCGGATATCGGCCCGGCTCATGTCGTGGTATCGGCCGTAGACGTAGAGGTTTTCGGCCACGGTCAACTCCAGGTCGAGATTGTCCTCCTGGGGAACGACGCCGATTCGCTGGCGAATCGAGCGCCCCTGAGTGGTGGGATCGAATCCGAGCACGGTCAGACTGCCTTCGGTGATCGGGCTCACCGTGGTGATCATCTTCATCGTCGAGGTCTTGCCGGCTCCGTTGGGACCGAGGAAGCCGAAGGCCTCACCCTTGGCGATGTCGAAGTCGATGGCGTCGACCGCGACGAAGTCACCGAACTTCTTGGTGAGACCGCGCGCCTGGACTATCGATTCGCGCATACGCGACCCGACGGTAGTGGCATCGGCCGACAGATCTTCTCAGATTTCTCGAGGCGGCGCAGGTCAGTAGTGCTCGAGATGGACGACGGCGTTGGTGGGCTTTCTGCCACCGTATTGCCTCGGTTCTGCGCCCTCCGCCGGGTACCCGAGGGCCACCGCGTAGCGGATGACTCGATCGTCCGGGGCGCCCACGAAGCTTCGTGCCTGGGCATCGCGATGGAGAGTGATCGGACAGGAGGCCACCCCGATGGCTTTGGCGGCCAGCATGATGTTTTGGGCGGCCCTTCCGATGTCGAACATGTTCCCCCCCGGCTCCTGAACGAGCACGATCGTCGCTGCCGAGTCGCGCACCGGTTGGGTGAAGTCACCGTGCTCGGCGAGTCCCTGGAGACGGTCGCGATCGGTAATCGCCACAAAAGACCAGTCCTGGCGGTTCTTGGAGCTGCCGGTCCATCGAGCGCCCTCGAGAATGGCTGCGAGATCTTCTTGGGCCAACGGGTCCGGCTTGAAGTCACGGATCGCACGCAAGCTGAGAATGAAGTCGTGGATGTCGGGCATGGGTATCGAGCCTAGAGCGGCGGCTATCCGTGGGGATAGAGGATGAATTGGGTGCAGCGAAACAAAGCCAAGGTCTTGCCGGTGTCTTCGGCGCTCACGGTCACGTCCCAGACCTGTGTGGCGCGCCCGCTGTGCGACATTTTCCCCGCCGAGACCATTGCCCCGGTCAAGAGAGTTGCGAGATGATTCGTCTTCAACTCCAGGGTGGTGAACCCCAGGGCGCCGTCGGGGAGATTGGCGATGCACCCATACCCCGCAGTGGTGTCGGCGAGCGCCACCACCGACGCCGCGTGCAAATAGCCATTGGAGGCGAGATGCCTCTCCTCGATGACACAACGCATCGCCGAGGTGCCGTCACCCAGCTCGAGGAGCTCGATTCCGAGGATGCCGGGCAACCGGTCGGCGCCAAGCGCTTCGAGCGTTCGCCCCAGCTCGTTCCGATCGCTGGGGAAGTAAGGGATGTCTGGCATGGGCGGGCGACCCTACCGGTAACGTCGGGGCCGTGAGCGGTGCGGTGACCCTGGATGGCGATCGGTGGAGGACGGGCCCGCGCAGTTTCGCAGATCCGGTACGGGTTCTCGCCGCCGAGCACCTCACCGAGGTGCTTCCAGTGTTGCGTCAAGCCGAGCGGGAGGCCGAAGCCGGCTTCTGGGTTGCCGGGTTCGTCTCCTATCAGGCGGCTCCGGCTTTCAGTCGGTCATTGAGAGTTGCCTCCAGCCGTCAGGTTCCTGAGGTGCCACTTGCTTGGTTCGGTGTCTTTGGGGAGGCGGACCATCCATCGTCACCACCCGGCCGTTTTCAACTTGGAGGCTGGACAGCGGGTTTGGACGAGTCGGAGCATGCGGCCCGGGTGAGGACGATCCGGGAGGCGATCGCAAGTGGTGACACCTATCAGGTGAATCTCACTTTCCCGATGTGGGCCGACTTCGACGGTGACCCAGGTGCCCTTTTCGCGGCAATGATGAGCGGCCAGCCGCAGAGCTATGGGGCCCTGATCGATCTCGGGGACCGCCAGGTGTTGTCGGTGTCACCCGAGATGTTCTTCGCCCGCGATGCCGATGTGGTGATCGCCAAACCGATGAAGGGCACTCTCGCCCGGGGCCGATCCACGATCGAGGACCTCGAACAACGGGACCGGCTCTTCAACTCCGAGAAGGAGCGCGCCGGCAATCTGATGATTGTGGACATGTTGCGCAACGATCTGGGTCGGGTGGCCGAGGTCGGCTCGGTCGATGTCTCCTCCCTTTTTGACGTCGAGAGGCACCCCACCGTGTGGCAGATGACGTCGACGATCACGGCTCGTCTGCCTGCGGACATCGGTCTGGCCGAGTTGTTCGGCAGCGTCTTCCCATCGGCGTCGGTCACCGGCGCCCCCAAGGTCTCCACGATGGGGATCATCGCCGATCTCGAGCCCGACGCCCGAGGCGTCTATTGCGGCGCGATCGGGTACCTCGAGCCCGGTGGCAGGCGAACTGAATTCTCGGTCGCGATCCGAACCGGCGTGGTCGCAGCTGGGAGGTTCACCTATCACGTCGGCGGTGGAATCACGTATGACTCCCTGGCCGGGGCTGAGTACGACGAATGCCTATGGAAGGCGCTGGTGGTCACCGAGCGACACGATGCTCCTGACTTGTTGGAGACGATGCGTTACTCCCCAGGCGAGGGAATTCCCTTGCTGGAACGACATGTTGCCCGCCTCACGGCGTCCGCCGGCTATTGGGGGATCCCTCTCGACCCAGTCGCAATCGGTGATGCGCTTTCGGCGGTTGGGGGAGCCAGGCCGCTCAAGGTGAGGCTCGTGCTCACCGCTTCGGGGCGGGCCGAGGTTTCAACCGAGCCCCTCCCGTCCTGGGAGGAGCCGGTGGGCCTTCAGATATGGGAGGAGAGGGTGGATCAGAGCGATCCGCGTTGGTATCACAAACTGGCTGACCGCACTGTTTATCCGAGTGCGGAAGAGGGGATCGAGGTGGTGATGGTGAATCTCGACGGGGAGCTGACGGAAACCAACATCTCGAACCTCATGTTGCGCTTCGACCAGCAATGGCTCACCCCGGTGGCGTCTTCGGGATGCTTGCCCGGCGTGCAGCGGGAGCTCGCCCTGACAGAGGGCATGGTGACCGAGGCCGTTCTGACTCTGGAGGATTTGGCCCAGGCCGACGAGATCGCAGTTACCAATGCGGTGCGTGGGTGGAGGAAGGCGGTCTGGATCGAATAGGTTGGAGCCGACCGATAACAGCCCAGGAGCCCCGTTTCCATGTCAACCCCCCATATTTCGGCCCAAAAAGGGGACTTCGCCCCATCGATCCTGCTTCCCGGCGATCCGCTTCGGGCCAAGCACATCGCAGACACCTACCTCGACGACGCCCGGGAGGTCAACGCGGTGCGGAACATGCTCGGGTACACCGGGACCTTCCAAGGGATGCCGATCTCGGTCATGGGCACCGGGATGGGAATCCCCTCGGCCTCGATCTATGCCAGCGAGCTCGTCAACCAGTTTGGGGTGGAGCGGCTGGTCAGAGTCGGTTCTTGTGGGGGGATCCTTCCCACGGTGAAGATCAGGGACGTGATTCTCGCCATCGGCGCCTGCACCGACTCGGGGGTGAACCGGGTGCGTTATGGGGGTTTGGACTTCGCGGCGACCGCCGACTTCGGTCTGTTGCGGGCGGCGGTTGACGCCGCGGCAGCCCGGGGCGTCGAGGTGAAGGTCGGCAATATCCACTCCGCCGATCTTTTCTACAACCCCGACGCCGCGGCCTTCGACCGAATGGAGGCGATGGGGGTGCTCGCGGTCGAGATGGAGGCCGCAGGCCTCTACGGGGTGGCGGCCGAGACGGGTGCCCGCGCCCTTACCATCGCCACCGTCTCGGACCACGTTCGCACCGGCGAGACCACCTCGCCGGAGGAGCGACAGCAGACGTTCAACGAGATGGTGGAGATTGCCCTCGACGCGATTGGGCGCGATATCGCCAGCTGATTTCATCGCGGTTTATATCTTCTAAACCTCGGCTGAGCGAAATTCCTCCCTCGGTGGCTGGAATGAGCCAAAGAAGAGACCCGGATTCAAAACGGAGATGAAAGTGAAACGCCTTTTCCATGTGTTGGCAGTCGGGCTGCTGACCACGGCCCTGTTGGCCCTGCCGGCTGGTGCCCAGGAGTCCCCACCACCTACCAGCCTCTCCATCAGCTCTCCCTATGTCGGGGTGGCCGTCAAGCCCGGCGACTCCGCCACATTCGAGCTCACGGTGGCCTCCCCACCCGGTGATCGAGTCGGCTTCACCGTGAATGGGTTGCCGGAGGGATGGGAGGGCGAGCTCCGAGGCGGCGGATTCGTCGTGGACGAGGTGCAGGTGGGAGACACCGGCATCGTGACGCTCGAGCTACAGGTGGACGTGCCGGCCGAAACCGAAGAGGGGGATTATGAGATGTCGGTGGACGCCACCGGCGGCGGCGGCGTCGATACCCTCGATCTCTCGATCAGGGTTGCCGCATCGGTGGGTGGCGAGGTGTCGATGACTACGGATTTCCCGGCTCTCCGCGGGCCTGCGGATTCGACCTATACCTTTGATCTGGCGATCGCCAACAACACGCCGCAGGAAGTCCAGTTCGGGCTCTCCGCCAACGGGCCTGAGGGCTGGGTGACCGAGATCAAACCCTCGGGTGAGGCCCAGGCATCCACAGTTACCGTTGCGGCGGGCGAAACGGCTCAGGTCACGGTCGACGTCGACCCGCCCGACGCGGTGGCCGCCGGGGACTATCTGATAACGGCGCGCGCCGAAGGCTCTGGGCTGTCCACAGAAACTCAGCTCGCCGTGCAGATCACCGGCTCGTTCGCAATAGATGTCACCACCCTGAACGAGGCTCTGAATGTGACGGTGAAGGGTGAGCAGCCGACCGATCTCCCGTTGGTCGTGACCAACACCGGCACCGCCCCCCTCGTTGCGGTGGGCCTCACCGCGACCCCACCCCAGGGATGGGACGTGACCTTTGATCAACCCACGCTCGAACAACTCGAGCCGGGCCAGTCGGTTCAGGTCGTGGCGACCATCACGCCTTCGGGGGACGCTATCAACGGCGACTATGTGGTCAGCTTCAGCTCGTCGGTACCTGAAGCTTCCGACTCCATCGAGGTCCGTGCCACCGTCGAGACCTCGGCGGTTTGGGGCCTGGTGGGCATCGGCGTCATCGTGGTTGCCCTTGTCGGCCTCAGCATGGTGTTCCGACGGTACGGCCGGAGGTGAGCGTGGCTGAGAAGGTCATCGAAGTCGAGGGCCTGGTCAAGCGTTATGACGAGCGGGTGGCCGTCGCCGGAATCGACTTCAGTGTGTCTCCCGGCGAGATCTTCGGGGTGCTCGGGCCCAACGGGGCCGGCAAGACCACCACGATCCTCATGTTGCTCGGCTTGACCGAGCCCAGCGAGGGGTCGGTTCGGGTATGCGGCCTGGACCCGGCTCGCGACGCAATCGGTGTCAAGCGACGGGTCGGGTACCTGCCTGACGCCGTGGGGTTCTACGAGGACCTGACCGGCCGCCAGAACATGAGGTATACCGCCCGTCTCAACGAGTTGGACCCGTCGGAAGCCGAGGATCGAATCGATGAGCTCCTGGAAGAGGTCGGGCTGAGCGAATCCGCCGACTACCTGGTTGGCACTTACTCCCGTGGCATGCGGCAACGACTCGGGGTCGCCGACATCCTGGTCAAGGATCCCGACGTCGTCATTCTCGACGAGCCGACCACCGCGATCGACCCCGAGGGGGTTGTCGAGATCCTGGCTTTGATCTCGCGCTTGGCCCACACCGAGGGCCGGGCGGTGTTGATCTCCAGTCACCTGCTCAATCAGGTGCAACAGGTGTGTGACCGGGTTGGGATATTCGTCGAGGGCGAGATCGTCGCCCAGGGAACGCCCGACGAGTTGGCGGCCTCCTTGTCGGAGGACAGTTCGGTCTACGAGTTCGTGGTCGACGCCACCGAGGAACAGGTGAGAACGGCTATCGCCTCGGGTCTTCCAGGACTTGGCGACAAGGTCGTGGTCACTTCCACCGGCCCGGGCCGATGGCGCGTGGTCCTGCCCGAGCGAGACATCTCGGGGGTGGTGCGCGCCCTTGTCGAGGCGGGGCTGAGCGTTAGGCAGATTCGAGATCTCGGGTCGAACCTCGACGAGATCTACCGCCGTTACTTTCATGAGCACGAAGGAGTGAGCGCATGACGGCCGTAGCCGAGTCGACGGCGGTGTGGCAGAGGAAGCGGCCCGGTTGGGTCGAAGTCGCTCGCAAAGAGATGACCGATCACCTGCTCTCAGGCCGGTTCATCGCCCTGCTCTTCATCCTTGGTCTGGTGGCAGTGGGAACTGTCTACGGAGCGGCGACCGGGCTCCGGGAAGCCGCCCAGGACGCCACCGAGGCTGGGATCA
>JALYNX010000252.1 GCA_030772935.1 Actinomycetota bacterium
GTCTCCGAGATCCTCCCCACCTTCTCCCGCAAACCGCTCTTCGGGTACTCGGCGGTGGTTTTCGCAGGCGCAGCCATCGGCTTTCTCGGTTTCGGGGTCTGGGCCCACCACATGTTTGCTTCGGGCATCACCCCGGTGGCCCAGGCCGCGTTCGGTCTCTCAACCATGACCATCGCTATCCCCACCGGGATCAAGATCTTCAACTGGCTGGGGACGATGTGGATGGGTCGAATACGCCTCACCACCCCGATGCTGTTTGCAATCGGATTCCTCGCCATGTTCACCATCGGTGGTCTCTCGGGTGTGACCCACGCCGTGGTGCCGTCGGACTGGCAGCAGACAGACACCTACTACATCGTTGCCCACTTCCACTACGTGTTGTTCGGAGGCGCCATCTTCGGGCTGTTCGGCGGGCTCTATTACTGGTTCCCCAAGCTCACAGGGAAGGTGATGAACGAGCGCCTGGGGAAGACCCACTTCTGGCTGCAACTGCTCGGGTTCAACCTCACCTTCGCCCCGATGCATTGGCTGGGCCTGCAAGGCATGGTGCGCCGAACCTGGAAGTACGCGCCAGAGACCGGTCTCGAGCCGTGGAACCTGGCGGAAACCGTTGGCGCCTTCATCATCGCGCTGTCGATCGCGATCTTCATGTTCAACTGGTTCACGAGCAAGCGCCACGGTCAACCGTCCGGCCTCGACCCCTGGGATGCCCGGACGGTGGAATGGATGGTTCCCAACCCGAGCCCGGAGTACAACTTCGCGGTGCCGCCGGTGGTGACCCGCCTCGACCATTTCTGGCATCTCAAATACGACGAAGGCCCTGACGGGCGAGCAGTGGCTAAGCCGAACGCCGACCAGATCGTTGCCCAGATCGAACACGATCAGCTCAATCCGGTGTCGCCGATCCACCTGCCCAACCCCTCCTACTTCCCCTTCTTCATGGCTTTGGGATTCCCCGTCATCTTCTACGGGATCATCTATCACGAGGCGATGTGGGGGAAGGCTCTGATCTTGGCCGGTGTCCTCATCGCCCTGGTCTCGGTCATCGGGTGGGCCATCGAGCCCCTCGAGGAGCCCCATCACCTGGAGCACGCCGACGACGACGGGCACTCCGACCAGCACGACGAGGTTGAACATGACTGACGTCGTGCACGAAGCCCCTCTCGATCATCCCGAGCACGAATCGACGGGTATCGACAACCGCAAGCTCGGGATGTGGCTCTTCCTCAGCTCGGAGTTCCTGTTCTTCGGTGCCCTGATCTCGAACTACCTGCTCTATTCGAACCGGGCGGGATTCGCCGGCATCTATCCCTCGGAGATCTACGACATCCCCTTCACCTCGGTGAGCTCATTCGTGTTGTTGATGAGCTCGCTGACGATGGTCCTTGCCCACAACGCTCTGACGCGTGCCGACATGAACGGCACCCGGACCTGGTTGTTCGCCACGGCGGCATTGGGCTCGGTGTTTCTCGGTGGACAGGTCTTCGAATTCACCGAGTTCATCGTCAACTCCAACATGACGCTGACCACCAACCCGGCGGCTTCGGCGTTTTACCTACTCACGGGATTCCACGGCACCCACGTGGCGATTGGGGTGATCATGCTTCTCTCCCTGTTGGGAATCTCACGACGTCCCGGAGGCCTCAGCGAAAAGCACGGGATGAACCTCGAACTGGTCGGTCTCTATTGGCACTTCGTCGACATCATCTGGATCGTGATCTTCACAGTCGTCTATCTCCTGTCGGTGCCTCCGGCATGACCAGCGAGCACCACCACCCGACGCCTGCTCAATACTGGAAGATCGCGGCGCTGCTCGGAGTGCTGACCGCGGTCGAGGTAGCGCTCTACTACGTGAACCTCTCATACGACCTCGGGTCGATCAATGCGATCCTCCTCATCGTCCTCGCCACGCTCAAGTTCGTGATAGTCGTGGCGTTCTACATGCACCTCCGCTACGAGAAGGCCACTCTGAGCAAGTTCTTCACCGGTGGGTTCGTGCTCGCCGCCTCCCTATACACCGTGGTCCTCGCTGCCCTGGGAGTCCTGGTCATCAGGGGGCCTTGATGCCGTTGCCCCCCTGGCACCCCCATTTCGACCTCTTCCTGTTGGTCTTCGTGCTCGGCTTCGGCTACTGGTACGCCGACCGGCGAATCCGGCCCCTGATCGCCCCGGACCGGCCCCGAGCCACGACCAGCCAGCGCTGGCAGTGGTACGGGGCCCTCGTCCTGCTCGCGCTGGTCTCGGGATGGCCGATCCACGACATCGGGGAAACATCCTTGTTCACATTGCACATGATCGAGCACATGGTCATTGCCCTGGTGGTGCCGCCGTTGCTGCTCCGCGGCTGCCCCCGCTGGCTCGGCGACGTCACCCTCGGAAACTCGAAGCTGGCGCGCTTGCTTCGGCCTCTGGCGAGGCCGGTGACTGCCTTTGTCATCTTCAATGTCACGTTCGTGCTGATCCACTGGCCGGAGTTGGTCGGCTGGATGCTGACCAGCAGGTCCATCCATTTCGTGGTCCATGCCTGGCTGTTCGGGGCGGCGGTCCTGATGTGGCTCCCGATCTTCTCGCCAACCGCTGCGATTCCCCGCCTCAACCCTCCCGCTCAGATGCTCTACCTTTTCCTGCAGTCCCTGCTCCCGACGGTTCCGGCCTCGTTTCTCACCTTCTCCTCGGTTCCGATATACCCGGTGTATGGCGACGCCGCCCTCGCCTATGGCCTCACCGCGGTGGCGGATCAGACGATTGCCGGCGTGATCATGAAACTGGGGGGCGGGTTCTTGCTGTGGGGGACCATCGCAGTGATCTGGTTCCGGTGGACCAAGCAGGAACGGGACTGGGAGCGGCTGGAATCGTCGCTGAGGGCGGGTTGACCCCGACCCGGGTCGCTACCCGACGCTTTCTGCACCTTGGGATCCGGGCGATTGGTGTCTTGGCCTGCGCCGCCCTGGTGGCTTGTGCCCAAGACTCGGGCACTGCCCGAGGCGTGGTCATCTCGGTTGAGGGAACCCTCGAGGACGTGACTGCTTTCTCGGTCCTTGTGGAGGGCGAGGAGTGGCGCCTGCTGCCGACCGAGGACGGTGAGTATGAATTTGGCCTTCCACATCTCCGCGAGCACCAACTCAGTGGACAACCGATATTGGTCGGTTGGGAGATCGTGGATAACGTTCGGTACGCATTGAGCCTGGCCGACGGGTAGCGGGGCTCGGAACCAACGGAGCACATATCTTGAGGCAGCAGGCAGACACGTCGATCGGTCGATTCTTTCTCCCTGGGCCCACCGAGGTGGATCCCGAGGTGTTGGCCGCCCAGACCCATCCGATGATCGGCCACCGCGGCTCTGCGATCCAGGATCTGATCGCCGAGATCGAGGTCGGCTTGAAACAAGTCTTCCTGACCGAAAGGCCGGTGATCGTCTCGACGTCATCGGCTACCGGGTTGATGGAGGCCGGGATCAGGAACGGTGTCGGTGAGGGCAAGGTCCTCTCCCTGGTGAACGGGGCGTTCTCGAAGAGATTTGCCGACATCGCCGTCGCCTGTGACCGCAGTGTCGACATCTGGGAAGTGCCGTGGGGCGAATACCACACAGCCGAGGAGCTCTCAGATCGACTGCAGTCGGACGTCTACGACGCGATCACCGTCACCCACTCCGAGACCTCGACCGGCGTGCTCCAGGACATCGAGGCCTTGGCAAAGGCGGCGGCCGGTAGCGAGCGCGCCCTTCTCTTGGTGGATTCGGTGACCGGTGTCTGCGGCACCGAAGTCCGCACCGACGATTGGCTTCTCGACTGGGTGCTCACGGGCTCGCAGAAGGCAATGGCGCTGCCGCCGGGTCTGGCATTCGGCGTCGCCTCGGAGGCGCTGTTGGAGCGTTCCGCGACCCTGTCCGGAAAGGGCGTGTATTTCGATTTGGTTGCCCTGACCCGCAGTCTGGAGGCCTTGCAGACTCCGGCCACTCCGGCGATTTCCTTGCTCTATGCATTGCGACTGCAGTTGGAGCGGATCCTGGCCGAAGGGCTCGAGGCACGCTGGAAGCGGCACACGGCGATGCGAGAACGAACTCTCGAATGGGTCGACGAGATGTCCTCGCTGGGGGTGATTCCCTTCGCCCCCGAGGGTCATCGCTCGCCAACCGTGACCTGTGTCAGCCTCCCCGAGCGTGTCTCCGGCCCCGAGGTCGTGACCGGCATGAAGCAGCGGAACTGGGTCATCGGCTCGGGTTATGGGAAGTTGAAGGAGACCACCATCCGCATCGGGCACATGGGTGACCGCACCGTCGACGAGCTGAACCTGCTTCTCGACGACTTGGAGGCAGTCCTTCGATGAGTGGCGAGTTCAAGATCGTCGTGACCGACCATGTGTCTGAGTCCGGTCTCGCCCCGCTGCTCGAGGACTCCCGGTTCCTAGTCACACGCATCGACGATTCTGCGACGGATGCGTTCCAGGCGGCGCTGGCCGAAGCTGACGGCCTCGTCGTCAGAAGCGCCACGCGGGTGACTCGTGAGATGCTGGACCAAGGCCCGCGGCTCCGGGTCGTCGGGCGAGCCGGTGTCGGTATCGACAACATCGACCTGCCGGCGGCGACGGAGCGGGGTATCGCAGTCCTCAACTCCCCGGCCGGAAACACAGTGGCCGCAGCCGAGCTCACGATGGCTCTGATCCTGTCGGTTGTTCGCCGCGTCGCCGAGGCGGATCGTTCTATAAGGGCCCACAAGTGGGAGCGATCACGGCTACGAGGAGTGCAGCTCAAGGATCGGACTCTGGGCTTGGTTGGCGCCGGCCGCATCGGGAGCGAGGTCGCCATCAGGTGCCGTGCTTTCGGGATGAAGGTCCTGGTCTACGACCCCTACCTGACCTCTGAGCGCGCCGACGACCTCGGACTCGCCCTCACCGGGCTCGACGAGGTCCTGACCCACGGCGACATCATTTCTCTCCATGTCCCGCTCACCGATGAGACGTTGCATCTCATCGACGCGGCTGCCCTGGCCCGGATGAAGCCCGGCGCCTTCGTGGTCAACGTCTCGAGGGGAGGGGTGATCGATGAGGACGCATTGGCCCACGCCTTGACCGACGGCCACTTGGCCGGTGCCGCCCTGGACGTCTTCGAGTCCGAGCCGCTGTCGCCCCAAAGCCCTCTGCTCGGTCTGCCCAACGTTGTGCTCACTCCTCATTTGGGGGCGTCGACCGTGGAAGCCCAGGAGTTGGTGGCTCGTGAGATTGCCGAGTCGGTGCGCGACGCCCTGGCGTTGGGCGACCTTTCCGGCTCCGTCAACTCTGCCTAAGGGCCTCCGCCGCTAGCCGAGGACGACGCTCACCGCGGCCTCTTCACTCGTCTCTTCCTCGCTGGCCTCGCCCGGACTGCGAGCGAACAACACCGCAAAGACGATGATGAGGACGGTGGCGATCCCGATCAGGGCGATCATGGCCTCGCCAAAGGTGATCTTCATATTGGGGCGGGTCCCGGCGAGCGAGGCGAAGCCGAGGATCCCGAGCGATGTGAGGATTGCCACCACGGCTGCCCCGCCCGAAGTCAGATGGCTCGATTCGATCAGAGCCCAGGCGAAGGGCAGGACGAGCAGCACCAGGATCAGCAATCCCAGGGCGGGGATGGTGATTGCTCCACCCAGTCGACTCCTCACCTCGGCGATCTCATGGCCATCACCGGCAACCGCCACCGGGACCGCCACGGCCTGAGTGGCCGCCGCGGTGATCCCACCGAGCACCGCCCCTCCGAGGAGCATCACTGCGAGCGTCGCGAGAACTGGGAGCTGGACCATTCCCTCTGAACCCTCAACCGTTGTCCCGAAACCACTCGTCAACAATGCCGCAGCCGCGATCCCGAGCAGCAGGCCGATCACAGCGCCCAGCCACCCGGTTGACGCCGCAGAGTTGCTGAGCTGCATCCCGGGATTGGCCCACGCTGCCGAGGCTCGAGACAGACCGGCAGTGATCGCGCCGAAGAGGAGGCTGACAAGGGCAATCCCGATGATGATGGAGCTCGAGGTCGCCTGGATCACCGGGGTGTACGGGCCCTCACCGATGACCGTGGCGTTCTGTGCCCACCACGTGGTTGCCACCAGGAAACCGGTGAGACCGAGGACCGATCCGGCCCAGGCCCCGACCCTGGTGGCCTTGCGAATCCTGACGCTGAGCGCGACCGGCTCGAGAGGCGCCAACGGCTCAGGCTCAGGGGCCAAGGTCACCACCTGCGGAGCAGACGCTATGACAGGGGCGGCAGCGGGCTCGGGCTCAGGCGAGGCGGTGGACTGGGAAGCGACGGCCTCGGGTTCGGGCACCGGAGCAGGCTCCGCGGAAGTCGTGGTCGACGTCGCAGCGGGAGCACCACCGGCCCATGCGGCCAGCACATCGTCGATCGTCGTGCCATTGGCCGCGGCCCGAGCCGCGGCCGATCGTCGAATGAGGCTCTCGGGTGTGTTCAGGGCGGCAGCCACAGTCGGCAGCAGGTCGCTCACAGGGGCACTCTAGCGATGAGAGCCTTTGGCTCTCATCGGCCAGGTACCCTCCCCCGACCATGCTCGCCGCCATCAGCTATCCGCCGATCCCGATCTGGGATGTAGGCCCGATCAGCTTCTCCCTGCACGGGGTCTTCGCCGCTCTCGGGTTCGTGGCGGGCGCCTGGCTCGCCACCAGAGAGTTGAACAAGCGCGGCTTCGACACCGTGAAATACCAGTCATGTCTGACCTGGGGCCTCATCGGCGCCTTGCTCGGTGCCCGCTATTTCACCGTTCCCGCCCAACTCATGGCCGACACACCGCTCCTCGATGCCTTGAACCCGATCGCCGGGAATTTCTCGATCATGGGTGGCTTCCTGGGGGGCATCCTCGCCGGCGGATGGCGGATGCGTCAGCTGGGGATGCCGATTCTGGCCACCCTCGACATGTCATCTTTCGGGCTTGCGCTAGGCACGATCGTGGGGAGAATCGGTGACCTCGCCATCGTCGAGCATCTGGGCCGGGCCACCACCGCCTGGTGGGGCTACGGGATCCGCCCCGATTACGACGTTGCACCCCAACACGATGGCTTGGAGTGCACCGAAGCAACGGTCGGCGCCGACGGCTTCTGTGGGATCTATCACCACGTGGCCGTGTATGACATGATCGGAGCGGCCATCCTGATGGGTGTCCTCTATTTCGTCTACCGACGATTCAGACTTCACTACGGCCAACTCCTGTTCATCTGGGTTGCCTGGTATGGCTTCCAGCGCTTCGTCCTCGATGGTCTCCGCTTCGGCATGGGGGACGCGGTCGTTGGAGACTTCACCTGGAACCAACTAAGTGGTTTCGCCGCCGGCATCGGTGGCGTGTTGATGATCTGGTGGCTGGACAAGACCCAGGAATTCGTCTCAGCGGAGGCCGACGAAGCCTTGATCAATGCCTAGCTTTCGTCAGGTGTTCTTCTCATCTCGCCAGGCCAGCCAATCGACCACCGGTTCCAGGTCGTAGCCCGATCGCCCGTCCACTCCGAGGGTGATCAGATTGGCGCCGGCGTCCACGAAGGCGTCTCCCGACTCGGGCCGGTGCACGTTGGCGCCGCAGGATCGCTCGATCTCCGACGGGTCCCGTCCCAACTGGCGGCACCAGTCATCGAGTACCTGGTTCTTGTGGCGGATGATTTCTGCCTGCCCGAACCCGTGCCAAATGTCGGCGTGCTCCGCGGTGTAGCGGAGGGTCTTTCTCTCGCCACCACCGCCGATCAACAACGGGATCTTGCGGATAGGGGCTGGGTTCAGCTTGCGCCAGCGGGCTTTGATCCTGGGTAGGGCTGCCCTCAGGTCGGCAAGTCTGTAGCCCGCGGTGCCGAACTCGTACCCGTATTCGTCGTAGTCCTTCTCGAACCACCCCGCCCCGATCCCGAATATCAGCCGTCCCCCCGATATGTGATCGACCGTGCGGGCCATGTCGGCCAACAGCTCAGGGTTTCGATAGCTGTTGCAGGTGACCAGGGCACCGATTTCCACGCGCTCGGTGATTTCAGCGAACGAGGCAAGCATGGTCCAGCACTCGTAATGCTTGCCGGTGGGTTCGCCGCTGAGCGGGAAGAAGTGATCCCAGTTGAAGACGACATCCGTTCCCATCTCCTCGGCCTTCACTGCCGCTGCCCTGATCTGGGAGTAGTCGGCGTGTTGGGGCTGGAGTTGAATGGCGATGCGGATCGGGCGGGCCAAGATGTTTC
This sequence comes from Actinomycetota bacterium, assembly GCA_030772935.1. Lineage (GTDB taxonomy): Bacteria > Actinomycetota > Acidimicrobiia > Spongiisociales > ZC4RG35 > JALYNX01. The sequence goes on from JALYNX010000252.1 coordinate 8,194, forward strand.
TTCTTCCGGATGGGGCGCCCGCAACGGTACCGCCGCCCATCAGATGCCGAAAAGGGTGTCCTCGATCAGAGCATCGACCACGGCGCGCAGCGCCTCATCATTGCTCGCCCCTGCAGCGAGCGCGGCCTCGTAGGTAGCCAGCTGGCGGTGGGCGCTGGTTCCCTGCTGAACGATGTTCCGAGCATTACGGACCTCGTCCGGCACCCCGAGCTCGACCGCATCCGGAGCCAGGATCTCGATGAGCTCCTCCACCAGGTCAGGGAATTGGACCAGCTCACCTTTTCCGAAGTCGACGAGCGCGCCCTCGGTCCCGTAGCGCTGAGCCCGCCACATGTTCTCGGCGATCAGAAATGGGGGATAGGTGCGCCATCTCTGGTTCCGTGTTCGCAGACGGAATAGCATCGACAACAGGCAGACATAGATGGCTGCCACCGTGATCGCGTCGTCGAGACGGGTGCAGACATCACTCACTCTCATCTCGAGGGTCGGATAGCGGCCGGATGGTCGAATGTCCCACCACAGGCTGCTCGGGGTGTCGATGATCCCAGCATCGATCAACAGGTCGACTGTTCGCTGGTACTCACTCCAAGAGACGAAATCCTGGGGGAGCCCGGTCCGCGGGAGGTTGCGGAAGATGATCAACCGATAGGCGAGGAGACCGGTGGGGCTCCCGGCCCAGAAGGGAGACGAAGTGGTCAGGGCCAAGAGATGGGGGAGCATGTACTTGACCTGGTTCATCAGGTCGATCCGCAGGTGCGGATCTTCGATCCCGACGTGGATGTGCATCCCACAGATCACCAGTTGACGGGCCACCTGCTGGTAGTCGCTGGCCAAGGTGGTGTATCGGGGGTGCTCGGTGGTTTCCTGTTCCGCCCAGTTGGCGAAAGGGTGGGTCGAGGCGGCGATTATCGCCGCCCCGTAGTCGCTGACCACGCTGGAAAGGTCCCGTCTCAGGTTGGCGAGATCGACACGGGCATCCTGGACCCTGGCGCACACCTTGGTCCCAACCTCGATCTGCGCCTTGAGGAATTCAGGGGTCACCTGGGGACCGAGCACCTCGCGCAATGAGTCCCACATCTCGGGTGGGGGGCTCTTGATGAGATCACGTGACTCCCGATCGACGACCATGTACTCCTCTTCGATGCCGATGGTGAACACAGGTCGTTCGATCATGACGGCGAATCTAGAGGCCGTGGCTCAGGAGCCGGCGCCGCTCCACTTTGCAGGTCTCCCGAATGTGACAACCATCGAGGTGGTCGTTGACCAGCCCCATGGCTTGCATGAAGGCGTAAACGGTGGTGGGACCGACGAAGGACCACCCGAATCGCTTGAGCTCCTTAGAGATCGCGGTCGAGGTCAGCGTTGTGGGCGTCATCTCGGTTGGCGGCTCGTCGGTTGGGTCGGCCCATTCCCAGAAGTAGCGGGCGAGCGTCCCCCGGTCCTCGATGAGGGCCAGGGCACGTTGGGCGTTGTTGATGGTGGAGCGGATTTTGCCCTCGTGGCGGACGATGCCGACGTCGCCGAGGAGGCGGGACACGTCGGCCTCGCCGAAAGCCGCCACGGGTTCGATCTCGAAATCAGCGAAGGCGGCGCGGAAGTTGGGGCGTTTGCGGAGGATGGTGAGCCAAGACAGACCGGCCTGGAAGCCTTCGAGGCAGATCTTCTCGAACAATCTTCGGTCCTCGGTGACCGGATGGCCCCACTCGGTGTCGTGATAGATCCGGTAGATCTCGGGTTCCGCCGCCCACCAACACCGGGTGAGTCCGCTCTCGTCGATGATGAGCTCCATGCCCTGTCGTTTCTACCAGTGATCGATTGCCGTTTAGCCCTGTTTAGCCTCCGGCTTCCTAGCCTGAGCACAAATGAGATCCACCCGAGCACGGGACGGTCTGTCCGGAGCCGCCGCCGCGGCCCTCGCCCTCGGTATCTCTGAGCTCGCAGCCGGATTCTTCTCGGGGCTCCCCTCCCTGATCGAAGGTGTCGGCAACTGGGTGATCGACGTCGTCCCGGAACCGATCAAGCATTGGGCGATATCGGTTTTCAACACCAACGACAAGCTCGCCCTTCTGGTCGGGATGACTGTCGTGGCGATCCTCTTGGGAGCCTTATTGGGCCAGGTTGCCAGGAGCCGGTTCGCGATCGCCATGGTGGCATTCATCGGGTTCGGATTGCTCGGCGCCTTGGCTGCGAGCCGGGAACCTGCGGTGAGCCTGGGTATCGCGATGGTTTCCGGAGGTCTTGCGGCGGTCACCGGTCTGGTTTCCTTGCATTGGCTGCTCGGACTGTCCCCGCCAGTGGCCGCAGGCGAGACATCCGCCCCGCGCGACGACTCACGCCGGTCTTTCGTCATCGGAGTGAGCGCGCTTCTCGGGTTGGCAGTCCTGTCGGCAGCGACAGGCCGGATGCTCGTGGAACGGGCCAAGCGAGCCGTCGCCGGACGCGCAGAAGTAGTGCTTCCCGGGCCAGCCCAGGCTGTCGATCCGGTGCCACCCTCCGCGGAACTCGGGGTGTCCGGTCTCACCCCGGTGATCACCCCCAACGAATCGTTCTACCGGATCGATGCCGCTTTCTCGGTGCCCCGAGTCGACCTGCCGGCGTGGACCCTCAGTATCAAGGGCATGGTCGATCGCCCCTACTCCATCACCTATGCCGACCTCCTCGACATGCGGA